>DATCGK010000350.1:0-11941 GCA_036508975.1 Candidatus Limnocylindrales bacterium | reverse complement strand
CCGATGGGACGGGGGTCCGACACGCCCCGGCTACCGCCGTCCGGCCGCGGCCGTGGGCGCCGGGCGCCCGACGAGCTCTTTCGCGGTCCGGACCAGGTCCAGGCTGATCTGCGCCGTGGGATCCGCGATCACGAACGGGATGCCCTCGTTGTTGGTGCGGACGACGAGCGCTCCACCCGAGGACACGGTGTGCTCCGGGACACGCCCCAGGGCCCGGGTGAGGACCTCGGGGTCGATGCCGCCCGTGGAGTCACAGCGGTTGACGAGGTACCGGACCTTGGTCGGTGGGTACCCGATCATCCGGAACGCATCGGCCACCGTCATCGCGCTGTGGATCGTGGTCGAGTCGTAGTTGACGATCTCGAGGATCGTGTCCGACGCATCGAGGAAGGCGAGGTTCACGTCGTTGATGACCGCGGGCGTGTCCACGATCACCACCTCGTAGACGCGGCGCAGGAGGGAGATCGCCTTCTCGAGGTCCCGCATGGTGACCATCTCGGCCATCTCGATCCGCGGGGGCGCGAGCAGGATGTCGATCCCCGAGGGATCCCTCCACAGGACATCCTGCAGATCGGACTCCTGGATCCGGTCCGTGGGCAGGTCCAGCAGCGACGGCGCCTCGGTGGGCACCTTGAGCAGCGCCCGCAGGTCGCCGAACTGGATGCTGCCGTCGACCAGGACCGTCCGCAGCCCCTGCTGGGCCAGGGCAACCGCGAGGTTGAATGCGATGGTGGTCTTGCCCACGCCGCCCTTGGGTGCGAACACCGTGATCATTCGGGCGGTGCCGGCGGCCTCGGCCACGGCCGCGGCCTGCTGGGCGTGCTGGATGCCCGTTACCAGCTCGTACCCCGTGAACGGCATCGGCAGCACGCCGTCGATGCCCATGGCGGGGTTGACCTGCACCGGCTTCTGCGGGACCGTCAGGACGATGACCGGGATCTGCGACCCGGACTCGTGGAGCTGCTGCACCAGCGCCATGCCCTTGACGCGGCCCTGGAGGAGCGCGTCGATGAGCACCACGTCCGGCCGGAGCTCCGCCATCAGGCGCGCGACCCGGGTGCCGTCGTTGACGACGTCGAGCAGCTTGATCGCAGACTGCGAATTGAGCAGCCCGCGGATGTACTGCGCGACCTGGGGAACGTCCTCGACGACGAGGAGGCGGATCTGGTCCGACATCGGCCCGACTCTACCACGCGGCCGGGGCTCCGGACCCGGGCCCATGGGTCCTCCGTCATCCCCTCCGACGGGTCGTTTCAGCGCCGCCGGGCGACGAGAACGACGCGCTCGGCGCCCGGGGCCAGCTCGCCGAGGTCGTAGTCGCCCGCGAGCGTCTCGACCTCCAGCCCGGCGGCCTCCGCGTGCGCCGCCAGCTCGTCCGGGTTGACCAGCCGGAGGCGGTCGGTCCGCACCCAGCGAACGGGAGCCTCGCCCGGAAGGCCGGCCTCGAAGATGGTGGTGAGCCGGACGACACCCGTCGTCTGGTCGAAGTGAGCGCTGCCGGTCTTGGTCACGGTCCGCCCCGTCCCCGGCTCCTCGCGAACCCACTCGAGGATGAGCCGGCCGTCGTAGCGGGCGAGGTCTTCCGCATCGGGCAGCCAGGCGTCCACGACGGCGATCCCGCCGGGGGCGAGGTGCGCGGCGAGGGTCGCCACCGCCGCCGCCTGGTCTGCGCGGCCGCCCATCAGGAAGATCGAGTTGAGCGGGATGAAGGCGAGATTGAAGGTCCCGGCAGCCTCGAGCCGGACCGTCCGCGCGTCACCCTCGACCAGCCGGAGACGGCGGGCAGTCGCCTTCCCCGCGTCGTCTGCCGCGCGCCTGGCACGGTCGAGCATCGCAGGATCCATGTCCACGCCGGTCACGTCGTGGCCGCCCGCCGCGAGCGGCACGGCCAGCCGCCCGGAACCGACGGCGAGCTCCAGGATCGGGCCGCCGCTGCGGGCCGCGAGCGCGAGATAGAGGTCGAGGTCGCCCGGGTCCTCGGAGACATCCAGGTCGTACAGGCGGGCGAGGGCCGCGGCAACGGCCTCGCCGTTCACCGGGGCTCCGGCCGCGATGGGTTCGCCGGTCACCGGGGCTCCGGCCGCTCGTACCGGATCGTGTGGCCGGCCAGCCGCTTGGCTGCCAGCGCCGAGATGACCTCGAGCGCGACCCGGTTGGCCGCCATGGCCGTGACCTCGGCGTGGTCGTATGGCGGGGACACCTCCACGATGTCCATGCCCGCAATCTCGACGCTGCCGGCGATCCGCCTGACGGCGCGCAGCAGCTCCCGCGGCAGGAAGCCGCCCGGCTCCGGCGTCCCGGTGCCCGGCGCGCTGCCCGGGTCGATGACGTCGATGTCCACGGAGATGTAGATCGAATCGGGCCCATCGAGGGCCTCGGCGATCGCGTCGTCGATGACGGCCTCGGCGCCGCGCTCCTCGACCTCGCGCATCAGGTGCCAGCGCAGGCCGTGCTCCTTCATCCACTCGAAGGCCTCGACCGGCGGCCAGTAGCCGCGCAGCCCGACCTGGACGAAGTTGCTGCCCTTGACCGCACCGGATTCGATGAGGCGGCGCATCGGCGTGCCGTGGCCGGCCAGGACGCCCCAGTCGTCGTTCGCGGTGTCCGCGTGGGCGTCGAAGTGGACGATGCCGATGCTGCCCGGCCGGCGGATGTCGGCGATGGCGGTGGCGGACGGCCAGGTGATCGAGTGGTCCCCGCCCAGCACGATGGGGATCGCGCCGGTCGCGGCCACCTCGTGCACCTTGCGGTAGATCATCGCGTGGGCACGATCCACCCAGGCGGGGACGACGTTCGCGTCACCGGCATCGACGACCGTCAGGATCTCGAACGGCTCCACGCCCAGCTGGAGCGAGTGGATGGAGCCGCTCGTGTACTGCGCCTCGCGGATCGCGCGGGGGCCGAACCGGGCACCCGGGCGGTGGCTCACCGCGTCGTCGAACGGGGCACCGACGATCGCGACGTCAACGTTGCGGGCGCGCAGCTCGGCGGCATCCGGGACCCACGGGAGCTTCATGAACGTCGGCAGGCCGACGTAGGTGGGCAGGTCGTAGTCGTCGAACGTCTCGTACGCGCGGTCCCAGCCGTTGCGCGCGGCGAAGTCGTCGGCGCCCGGATGGTTGGGACGCTCGGCCACTGGTGGTCCTCCGGCGGTCACGTCTCCGGGCATCGTCTCGGATCCGGGAGGCGTGTCGCCATGTGCGGGGGCGCCGCCGGTTCGGGTCCACCGTCCGGCGGGGCGCGCAGGGCGGCATGGTACCCGCTCCCCGGTCCCCCGGCGAGATCTTCAGGGCGCGACCTTCTGGGCGCCGTCCCGGGCCGTGAACTCCGGGCCGTGACGTCCGCGCCTCCCGCCCTCGGCGTGAACTCCGCGCCGTCCCGCCCGCACAGTCCCGTCCGCACAGTCCCGTCCGCGCCGTCCCGCCTGTGTTCCCGCGCGGTGGTCACGCCCGCGGGGAGGTCACGCCCGCGCCGTCCCGCTGGCGCCGTGACTCCACTATGGGTCACCAGGGCAGAGACCAAGCGTGACTCGCGTCCCGAACCCCGGGCTTCGACCGTCGAGCCGAGCGTGAGCACCCCGGCGATGACACATGTTGGAGTCGAGGCACGGTCCCACGCGGGGAGTGACACACCGCCGGGTCAGGGTCCGGCAGGAGATGGCAGCACGGGGCAGAGCGCCGCCCGGCAGCACGAGGCAGAACGCCGACTGGCGGCAACAGGCAGAACGCCGACTCCCTCCATCGAGACCCCCTCAGGGCCCCCTCGACGCGTCCGCGTGACCGGCAGTCACGGTTGCGCCGCGAATGGGCCTCACGGCGGACAAGGAGAAGATTCGTGACCGTGTGGCAACAAGTCAACGCGGCGGTGTCGGCCATGGCAGACCGGGTGCTGCCGCGGGTGTGTCGGCCGCGTCGGGGCTACGCCTCCCCGCGGAACTCCCGCCAGGCCTGCTCCACCAGGGCCGGGTCCAGCAGCAGGTCCAGCGCCGTCTGGGCCACGAGCGTGGATGCGAGCAGGACCGTCCGGTCCGCCCGTGGACGGGCGGCGGCGTCCCGGAACTCGATCGAGTGGCCGGGCGTGGGCACGTCGGTGATCGCGAGGTCGGGGTGGATCGCCGGCATCGCCCATGAGACGTTGGCCATGTCGGTGGAACCCGACGAAGGATCCATGCCCTCGTCCCGGATGCCGTATGCCTCGGCGTTGGCGACCCAGCGCGCGGCGAGCGTGTGATTGTGCTTCATCGTGGAGGCGGCGCCGGAGAACTCGACCTCGACCGTCACGCCGGCCGCCAGGGCCGCCGCCTCGCACAGCACCCGGAACCGGGCCTTCATGACCTCGTAGAACGGCTGGTCGGCGCTGCGGATCATGAACCAGGCCCGGGTGCGGGCCGGGATGATGTTCGCCGCCGTGCCGCCTTCCTGGATGATCCCGTGCACGCGGCAGTGCGGCGGGAGCTGCTGGCGCCAGAGCCCCACCGAGACGAACAGCGCGATCATCGCGTCGAGCGCGTTCCTTCCCAGCCACGGCTCGCTCGCCGCGTGCGATTGGAGCCCCGTGAACACGACCACCACGTCCTCCGACGCGAGCGGCGCGATCTCCACGTGGTTCCGGTCGCAGGGATGGAACAGGAGCGCCGCGTCCAGGCCCTCGAACAGGCCGTCCTCAAGCATGATCGCCTTGCCGCTCCCCCGCTCCTCCGCGGGCGTGCCGAGGAACACCACCTCGCCGGCCCACTGGTCCCGGACGGCCGCCAGCGCGATGGCCGCGCCGACCCCGGACGACGCCATCGTGTTGTGGCCGCAGCCGTGGCCGAGACCCGGCAGCGAGTCGTACTCGGCGAGGATCCCGATGCGCGGCCCATCGGCTCCCAGGCCGCCGGTCAGCCGTCCCCGGACGGCCGTCGCGAGACTTCCCGCCGGATGCTCCACCGCGTACCCGTGGCGGGCGACCGCCTCCGCGACCCAGGCCGCCGCCTGCACCTCCTCGAAGGCCGGCTCGGGGTTGGCGTGGATGCGGTGCGAGAGGTCCAGGATCTCCTCGCGGGAGCCCTCCACCGCGGCGGCGGCTCGCGCCTTGACGTCAGCGAACGGTTCAGCGGGGCGCGCGGCGAGCGGCGAGTCGGTCACTGGGGTCTCCTAGCGCTCGGCCGAGAGGGTGATCTCGGCCACGACGAAGATGGCGGCGAGGAACAGGACGATCGGGACCTGGAACGCGTCCACGAGGCGGAGGATCACGACCACTGCCACGAGCAGGCCGATCCAGGCGCCGCGGCGGGCGGCACGAAGCCAGTCGCCGCTGTAGGCGATGCGGCGGTGGCGGCCGAAGACGAACAGCCACATCAGGGGCGTGGCGGTGATGCCGACCGCGAGGCCGATCATGAGCGCGCCGAGGTACCCGGCCATCGGATCGGCATACGGATCCCTCGTCGTGACCAGCAGTCCGACGAGGACCCACGCGGCCACGGCGGCAACGAGCAGGGCCACGTTCGCGATGCGGTCCCGGGTCTCCATGCGGAGCAGCCTACCGTGGGCGCGCCTCCAGCGCGGCAAGCGCGGGCTCCAGATCGGCAAGCGTCGCCAGATCCAGGTCGGCCGCCACCGTGTCATCCCGTCCGCTGCCGGGGAGTGGCGAGTCGCCCGGCCGGGATGCCAGGTACGCGGCGAGCCACCCCGCCCGCTTCGCCCCGACGACGTCCGCCGCCCAGTCGTCGCCCACGTGGAGGATCGCGGCTGGCGGTGGGTCCCCCAACGCCTTCCTCGCGGCGGCGAAGATCGCCGGGTGCGGCTTGATCGTCCCGACGCGCTGGCTCACCACCACGGCCGCCAGGTGCGGCGCCCAGCCGGCTGCCTCCAGGTACCGGTCGATGGTCGCGGCCAGCGGCCAGTTCGAGAGGATCGCCAGCCGGTAGCGCGGGGCCAGGCGGGCGAGCAGCTCGGAGGCCCCGGCGGCCGGCGGCAGGGCGGCCACGAACCCGCGCGAGTAGACGTCCAGGACCCAGGCCACCTCACCCGGTTCGCTGAGGACTGCCGCCGCCACGTCGTCCCAGCGCTCCGCGACAGCCGGCGGCGTCATCCCGCGCAGGCGGGCCAGGATCCGCGCGACCCGCTGGGCGAGGTCCACCTCGCGGAACTGCGGGACCTCCTCCCGGAACTGGCGCTCCCGTTCCTCCCCCCAGAGCCGGAGCACCTCGTCCGCGTCGAAGGGTCCAAGTCGTGCGGCCATCGAGCCTGCGGTCTCCGCGACCACCACGCGGAGGCCGGCCGCCGGCACCGGGACCAGCGTGTTGCCGAAGTCCAGCGTGATCGCCTCGATCATTCGCGGCTCCCGGTATCGCCCGCCAGCCGCTCGAGCGCGATTGCCACCGCTGCTGGGTTCCTGTCCACGAGCAGCCACCGCCGCCCAAGTCTCGCGGCGGCCACCCCCGTCGTCCCGCTCCCGGCGTACGGGTCAAGCACCAGGTCCCCCGGCCGGCTGGACGCCGCCACGATCCGCTCCAGCAGGCGGACCGGCTTCTGCGTCGGGTACCCCGTCCGCTCCGCCGATGCCGGCGGCACGATCGTCATCCACCAGACGTCGGTGGGCAGCTTGCCCCGGGCCGCCTTCTCCGGGCCCACGAGGCCGGGGGCCATGTACGGGATCCGGGCGATCTGGTCGCGGTCGAAGGTCCACGTGTCGCCCTTGGCGTACCACAGGATCGTGTCGTGCTTGCGGGGCCAGCGGTCCCGGGCCCGGCCGCCGTAGTCGTAGGCCCAGACAAGCTCGTTGAGAAACCGCTCCGGGCCGAACACCTCGTCCAGCAGGAGCCGCACGTGGTGGACCGTCCGCCAGTCCACGTGCAGGTACAGCGACCCATGGGGTGCCAGGACGCGCCGGATCTCCTCCACCCGGGCGCGCAGCGCGGCGAGGTGCTCCGGTAGCGGCAGGTTGTCCGCCCAGGCCTGCTCGCCGACCACCTCCCAGGCCACCTCGCGGCCGCCGAAGCCGCGCCGGGTCCGCTCCCCCACCCCGGTGCGGATGGAGGTCAGGAGCTGGACGTCGCCGGTCCCGAACGGCGGATCCGCATACACGAGGTCCACCACGCCGTCGGGGATCGCCGCCAGGACGTCCAGGTTGTCCGCCTGGACGACGGCGCCGCGACGGCCGCCCTTGAGCATGTCCGCCAGCGCGGCGCGTGCGTCGGCCGCCAGCTCCGTCACGGCTCAGCGGACCGCGGAGGCCGGGCAGATCTCCCGGAAGGCGCAGTAGCTGCAGGCGAGATGGTCCGGCTTGGCGGCGAAGCTCCGCGCCCGGATCCCGGCGGCGGCGGCCCTGATGGACTCGCGCGCCTTCTCGATCCGCTTGCGCTCCACGGGCGCCGTGCCCACCAGCCCGGACTCCAGGAAGTACAGGGCGACGGCGTCCGGCAGGCGGCCGGTCATCGCCTCGTAGCCCATCGCGTAGATCGACAGCTGGAGGGACTCCTTCGCGCGCTGCCGGGCCTTGACCGGGTCCCGGACGTCGGACGACTTGTAGTCCGTGATCACCACCCGCTCGGGCGCCAGGCCCAGGGTCGGCTCCACGACGTCCGCGCCCGACGCCGGCGCCATGCCCTCGGCGCCTCCCGGGCCGGAGCCCCGAGCCTCATCAGCTGCCGGACCGGCATCTCCCGCCGCTAGCTGCGCCCGGGGCGTGATGTCCACGCGGTCGTACCGGCCGCGGACGCGGTCTCCGTCCAGCATGAAGCTGAAGTCCCGTTCCACGTAGGCCGGGATCACCGCGCCGGGTGCCAGCTGCTCCTCGCGGAAGCGGCGCAGCGCCGCCCGCCCGGCGGCCAGCCGCGCCTCCTCGTGCTCGCGGGAGAGGAATCCCTCGTTCCTCCAAGCCGCCATGAACGCCTCGACGAGCGCCTCCTCGGTCATCACCTCACCGTGGGCGTGGCGCTTGTGGAACTCGGAGACGGCGGCATGGAGCGCGGACCCGTAGATGATCGAGTGGTGGGGCGCCAGCGGCACCCGCAGCAGGTGCGCGAACTTGTACTTGAGCGGACAGGTGAGGTAGTCGTCGATCGCGTAGAAGGAGAGCATCAGGGGCTCCCCCGAGCGCTCGCGCGGTTGGGCGGGCGCGCCGGCGGTCTGCTCGAGGCCCGCCATCCGCTCCAGCGGTGACGACGCCTTCGCACCAGCGCCCGATGCCCCGGCCGCCACCGGCAGGTCCAGCGCCTCGAGCACGAACGGCGAGACCCGCCGCGCCCGCTGGCCGCCGTAGTCCGCCGCGTGCGACAGGACCAGCTCGTCCCGCGCCCGCGTCATGCCGACGTAGAACAGGCGCCGCTCCTCCTGGAGCTGGTAGTCCCCCTCCGGGAGGATCTCGTTGACCAGCGCCAGCGGCAGGCCGAGCGGCTCGCGCCGGCCCACCGTGGGGAACCGCCCACTGACCAGCCCGGGCAGGTAGACGAACGGGAACTCGAGCCCCTTCGCCTTGTGGACGGTCATGACCGCGACCGCGTTCGCATCCGGGTCGATGTCCGCCGTGGGCGGATCGTCCCCGGCCAGGATCAGCGTCTGCAGGTGACGCGCCAGGAACACCGCGCGATCGTCCGCGAGCAGCGCCGACTGGGCACGGACGATGTCGAAGAAGCGGGCGATGTTGGACAGCGCCTCCTCGGCCGCCACCGTCTCGGCCTCGGCCAGCCGCTTGAGCCAGCCCGACTCCTTGAGGAACGCGTAGACGACCTCGCCGGCGGGTCGCTGGTGCGCCAGCTCCACGTAGGCGCCAAGGTCCGCCACCAGCTTCGCGGCACCAACGCGGGTCTCCGGCGTCAGCCGCAGGATCCCCGGCTGCCGGCCGAGCTCCTCGAGGACCTCGTACACGGACCGGTTCCGGCGCCGCGCCATCTGCATGATGCTGACGAGATCCACACCACCCAGGCCGTACAGCTCCGACGCCGCCAGCGCATACACGTCAACCGACGAGGCCGGGTCTGCGATCGCCCGCAGGAACGCCAGCAGGAGCTTGACCTCCGGGCGCGCATACAGGCCGCTCGTCCCGGAGAACCGCCACGGGATCCCCTCGAGGTTGAGCGAGCGAAGGACCGCGTCCGCAGCGGCGTTGGAGCGGACGAGGACGGCGACATCCTGCGGCCGGGCGCCCTCCCGGATCCGGCGTGCGATGTCACGGGCGATCCAGTCCGCCTCCTCCGCACCGCTGGCGAATGCCTCATGCCGGACCGCGGGCGCATCCTTCCCGCCCCGTTGCGGCACGAGCTTCTTGACGATGCCGGCGCGGACCTCGAGCCGGTCCGGGTCGTTGTGGCGGACCAGGCGGTACGAGGCATCCAGGATGGGCGGGCGCGACCGGTAGTTCCGCCGGAGCACGACCATCTTCGCGCGCTTGTACCGCTCCCGGAACTCGAGGATGTTGCTGATCGCCGCGCCGCGGAACTTGTAGATGGACTGGTCATCGTCACCCACCACCGTGACGTTGCGATGCCGCTGCGCGACCAGCGCGACCAGCTCCGCCTGTGCCCGGTTCGTGTCCTGGAACTCGTCCACCAGCACGTACCGGAACCGCCGCTGGACCGACTCGCGGGCCGCCGGGGACTCCCGCAGGAGCCGCAGCGCGAGCGAGACCTGGTCCCCGAAGTCGATGGCGCCGTTCGCGGCGAGGAGCGCCTGGTAGCGCGCGTACGCCCGGGCCAGCTCGCCCTGCCGGCGTGCCTCCTCCTCCAGCGCAGCGGCGGCATCCCGCTCCGCCTCGGTTCCCGCGTCGGCCAGGGCCGCGACCGTCGCGGACGCCGCCGCGGCCTCTCCCGCCAGGCACGCGGCATGCGCGAGGTATGCCTCGGGCGAGACGTCCTCGTCCTTGGCCCGGGAGAACAGCGTGGCCAGCGCATCCAGGAACCTGGTCGGGTCCCCCAGCGGGCGGTACTGGTCCAGGTCGAACTCGAACAGGTGTTCCCGCATGAACACCACGGTCTCCGGACGTGACAGCACCCGGATGTCGGCCGGCAGCCCCAGCTCTAACGCGAACTCCCTGACGATCCGGTCCCCGAACGCGTGGAAGGTGCTGATCGCGGTGTCCGTGTAGCCGTACGGCACGAGCTGGTCCACGCGGACCTGCATCTCGTCCGCGGCCTGGTCCGTGAACGTGAGGGCCAGGATCTCGGACGGCTTCGCACGACGCGTGGCGATCAGCCACGCGATGCGGCGCGTGATGACCTGCGTCTTGCCCGTGCCGGCGCCGGCGACCACCAGGAGCGGCCCATCGCCGTGCACCACGGCGCGCCGTTGCTCCGGGTTGAGCCCGGCCAGCAGCGCGTCCGTGCCATCCGGCCCGGGCGAATTCTCCGCAGACGGCTCCGCCTGGCCCCACACGGGGATCTGGACCAGGGGCTCGGGCGCGCCGCGCACGCCGCGTCGCTTCACGCGTCGGGGCCGGTCCGCGGGCTGGGCGCCGGCGGCGGGACCTGGAGCAGGGGGCGTGGGTTTCCGGGACACGGCGCCATCATGCGCGGCCTCCGTGCCAGCTCTGGTGTCACGGCCCCGGGGCGGGTCAGCCGGGCCTGGCGGGACCCGGACCCGAGGCGAGCGCCTGGCGCAGGGCCGCCGACTCCTCGTCCGACAGGGCCGCCTCGGACTTGCCGCCGACAACGGCCTTGCCGTAGACGCGGGTCAGGGTCCGGGCATGCAGGCTGCTGACGATGAGCCCGTCGCCGTTCGCGTCGAGGAGCGCGAGCGCGAAGCTCTGGTTGCCGCCGGTGTCCTCGAACGGGTTGAACCGGACGAGACCGACGCGCTGGACCGCCTTGCGCTGCACCGCCTCGAGGACCGCCGCACGGGCCGCAAGCGTGTCCACCCGGATACCGATGTCATGGACCTGGCCGAGGTGGTCCTCGAGGATCGCCTCGAGGCTCTGGCCCTCCGCGCCCCGGGTGAGGCCGCGAAGCCGCTCATCGAGCCGGGCCGTGCGGCGGGCGAGCAGGGCCACGGCGACCAGCAGCCCGATGCAGGCAGCCGCCAGCAGGACGACGATGGCGCCGAGGTACGGGGTGACGAGGCTGTTGAGCGAGTCCAAGGGGTCCTCCGGGCGAGCCGTCCGAGGATACCAGCCGGTCCTCTCCCCGCACGCGTCACCGGCGCGGGCGCCACCCGGTGTATCCTCTGCGGCCGACGGTCCCGCGCCCGCGCAGGCCGCTCGAAGCAGGAGGCCTCGAACCCCGCCATGGCGAAGCGCGCCCGCGGTCATGTCCGTCCCGGCCAGCGCCGGCCCATCGATCGGCGACCCGCGCCTGCCGTACCGCCCGCGGCCGCCGGCGGTACGACCGCATCCGTTGCACCTCGCCCCGCTGGCCTGACCGAGGCCGAGCTGGCCCGCGCCGCAGAGCTCGAGGCACAGCTGCTCGCCGAGGAGCGCGCCGCGGAGAACGCCCGCACCCGCACCCAGCCGCGGGCCAAGGCGAGTGGGCGGAGCGCGCCGAGCTCGCTCGAGCTTCGGGCAGAGGTCGAATACGCCTACGTCGCCCGTGACGTGAAGGACATCGTCCGTATCGCGGCGCTCCTGTTCGCGGTCCTGTTCGGTCTCTGGATCGTCATCGATGTCGCCAAGATCGTGCCGATCGGCTGATCCCGCGCGGGACTTCTCGGTCATGTGAGCGGCGGACCGTCCGCGTGACGATCGCCGGGCAGACCCGGGACAACGCCGGGTTGCGACCAGCGCGGAGCCGCGGACGCATGACGGACGAGACGGTGATCGGGGTCATCCCGACGGCACGGATCAAGACCGGGTTCTTCTCCTCGAAGGCCTATACGCTCGTGTTCACGGACCGGCGGCTGATCCTGGCCGAGATGACGAAGGACCTCGTCAACGCCCAGATCGAGCGCTCGCGCGCCGCCGCGAAGGAGCAGGGCGGGGGCTTCCTCTCGCAATGGGGCGCGCAGCTCAAGTCGAGCTTCTCGTTCGGGTC
>DATCGK010000349.1:0-2843 GCA_036508975.1 Candidatus Limnocylindrales bacterium | reverse complement strand
ACCGCGACCGCGCCCGCGGGCACCCCGCCCCGGCCGGTGACCTGGAAGGTGCGGGCGGTGCCGGACTTGAACGGGCCCGACAGGCCGGTGCCGGACCGCGTGTCGAGCAGCCGGGCCGGGGCGAGCGGGACGTAGGTGGTGTGGGGGTGAGTGGTGTCGACGGTCACGGCGTAGGCCGCGACCTGGGCCGTTGTCACGGGGCGGTTCGAGGGCGCGCGGTAGGTCCTGCCGGCGGCCGTCCCGACCAGCTGGAGCACGTAGCGCCCGTCGGGGACGACCGATGCGCCGGCCCTGCCATCCCAGTCCCACGTCCTCGCTCCAGCGGCCAGGGCAGCCACGGCCCTCGACCCGACGAGCGTGCCGTCGAGCCTGTAGACGTTGAGCAGCATCGTGTCGAAGGCACGGCTGTTCGTCCAGCGCAGGCGGAGGCCGTCCTCGAACCCGTCGCCGTTCGGCGAGAGCTGTCGTCTCGAGACCGCGGAGGACGCCGTTCCAACGGCCGATGCGCCGGTGCCGAAGTCCAAGCCCGTCAGTCCCGCATCCACCGCGGTGCTGTTCGGGGCGCGATAGGCGGTGACGTACGTGGTCGTGGAGGAGTTGACGGCCAGCCACACGCCGCGCTCCACGAACGACACGGGCGACCATTCCGCGATCGGCTGGGTGACCTCGTACCAGGTGTAGCCGTCGGCGGAGACCGGCCCGCGCGTGAACGCCACGATCGTGCCCGCGGACAACGTGCCAAGCTTGCCGGCGGACGTATCCGGACCGGTCCGGTAGGCGAGGCCGTCCGCGGCCACGCGACCGAAGCCGCCCACGGCGATCGACGGCGTCGAGTCGTACACGGAGGTCACGTTCCAAGCGCCCACGTTGCCCTTGGTGTCCGTGGCGCGCACGCGGAACGCGTACCCGTGCCCGTCGCCGCCCAGCCAGACCTCGCTGGTGGCGCGGGTGCCGGCGATCCATGCCACCCACGCGCCACCGTCGACGGAGACCTGGACGTCGTATGTCGCCACGGCGGTCGCATCGCGCGCGGTCCAGCTCACGACGAAGCCCTCGTCCGCCTGCGCGGCGGCCAGGTTGATCACGCCGGCCTGCGGCGCGGCCTTGTCCACGAGGAAGGACTCCGAGACCGCCCGGTAGAGCTCCGGGTTGCCCCCGTCGTAGCCCAGCGCCCACATGCCGGCCCCGCGGAGGTTGTAGTCGTTGACCAGGGCGTAGCGAAGGCTCATCGAGGCGGCGTCCTCGTAGTAGACCTGCCGCCACGACGTGACGCATCCGTACGTGCTCGTGCAGTTCTCGCGCCGGTACACGATGTACGGGCTCTGCTCCGCAGGGTCCCATCTGCGGCCGTACTTGGCCACGAGGGCCACGAGGCTCTCGTAGTTGACCGCGGCGCTGTAGCCGTACTTCTCCCCGCTCTGGTTCTTCGAGCGGACGGCGTCGGAGACGGTCGACCAGGCGCGGCCGTACCAGGGGAGGCCCAGGATGATGCGGGACGGGCTCACCCGCGCCGTGTAGGCCCGGACGGTGTCGGCCAGGTCGTAGCCGGTGCCGGACAGCGGGTCGATGGACCCCGCGGTCGAGGAGCTCGAGGTGCGGTAGTCGTAGCCCATGATGAAGATCGCGTCCGCCGCACCGGCCGCCACCGAGGCCTCCAGGGGATAGTTGCCGATGTAGCCGGTGGTGTCGTAGGTGAGTTGGTAGCCGGAGCCGACCTTGTTGAGCTCCGAGCGGACCGTCCTGAGCAGCGCGACGAACTCGTCCGAGTAGGTGCTCGCCAGGGGTTCGAAGTCGAGGTTGATACCGTCGGCGCCGCGGTCGCGGACGGCGGCGGCGGCCTGCTTCGCGAAGTTGAGGCGGGCGGTGGCGGAGCCCAGCAGGGCCTTCTGGACGGACGCCTGCGAGGTGGTCCAGGCGAACACGCTCAGGGTCAGCACGACGCGCGTGCCGTGCGCGTGCGCGTCGTTGATGACTGAGGTCAGGGACGAGCTGGTCCAGCCGCCCCAGCCCGTGGTGGTCGTCCCGTCGCTGTTCTTCTTGCGCAGGTTGCCATTCGAGTCGGCCCCGACGGAAAAGTAGCCGATGGTGGACAGGACGTCGTAGTTGAGCTTGGACGAGGCTCCCGAGAGCTCCCAGTACGGGAGGAAGCCGAACACCTGGCGGGTGAGCCCAGAGGCGGCGGCAGTCTCGAGGGCGGGGGCAGGTTCCGGGGCCGTGTAGACGACGCCCGTCGCTGGGATGGCGGGTCCGCCGGCGGGCGCATCCACCGGGCCGGAGGTGGCCTCCGGCGAGGCGCTCGGGTCGGCGGGCGCCGGGATCGGGTCGGCGGGCACCGGGCTCGCGGCCGGGTCCGGCGTGGCGTTGGTATCGGCGGTGGCACCGGGAGCGGCGGTGCCCGCTGCTGAGGTCGCTCCAGACCCCGCAGTCGTGGTGCTCACGTCCGCCCACGTCGTCCCCTCGCGACTCGCGGCCATCTGGCGGCCCGTCGCGCGGCCAGCGGGAAGCGCGGTCGGCACGTGGCCGTCCACCGGCCATCGATCCCCGGCACGCGGTGCGAAGCCCACCTCGACGCGTCCGCCGGGCTGGAACGCGTTCTTGTCATTCGCGTGGGCCATCGCCTCCTCGTACGCGATCGAGGGATGCTGGCCGAGCGTGTCGGTCGCGCCGGCCACGTCGGCGGGCGTCACCGGCGTCGCGTCGACGGGCGTCACCGGCGTCGCGTCGGCGGGCGCCACCGGCGCCGGTTGCGCATCCAGCACCGCCACGACGGCCGGCGGGCCCGGAAGCGCGGTGGCGACCAGCGTGGCGGCGAGCAGGGCCGAAGCAAGGGAGCGGACGAAACG
>DATCGK010000348.1:0-2907 GCA_036508975.1 Candidatus Limnocylindrales bacterium | reverse complement strand
GCCTACTACGCCAAGGCGGATGCCGACGGCCGTGCACTCCGGACGCGGGTCCTCACGGTAGGCCTCAAGCCGGCGCTCATCGCCTACTTCGGCGGTGACTGGCTCGCATTCCTCGACTACCTCGGGGAAGCCGTCCATCCGGGCGAGCAGATCGCGACGGCGCTCCCCGAGGCGAAGGTCATGGTCGCGGGCGCGTCGAAGGCCGCGGCCGCCGCGGCTCCGCTCGGGATCCCCGCCGACGAGGCGGCGAAGATCGCGGCGACGTTCTGGCCCGCCGACTCGGGCGTGTCTCCGGTGGAGGACCGCGTTGCTGCGCTCACACGGTTCTGGGCGATGTTCGACGAGGTGCACGCGCGCCAGGCCAAGGGCATGCCGTCGCTGTGGGGACTGATCGCCGAGCAGGAGACGCCGGTCGAGTACGACGCCTTGGACGATGGCCGGATGTCGCCGCACGCGTTTGCCGCCCAGCTCCCGGCCCAGGTGCTCGCCGAGATCGACAGGCTGTGGGGCCGCCAGATGTCGCCCACGAGCCCGGACGTGATCGTCTGCACGCCGGAGCCGCACTACCTCGTCGCGAAGGCACTCGGGCCGGCGCTCGCCTTCTGGCATGGCATCGCGCTGACGGCCTGGTTCATCTGCGAGGGGCCGTACAGCCGCACGGACTTCGAGCATGCCCCCGAGTACTACGCGAAGGCGCTAAGCGAGCTCGAGGCCATGGGTACCCCAATCGACCCGGCGTTGTTCAAGGACCTCATCGCCGCGCAGCGGCAGCTTCGCCCGCGCGAGCGGCGGTATGTGGACGAAGGCCCGCGTGACGTGAAGGGCCCGGCCGTCGTCCTCACGATGACGATGGGGCCTGGCCAGTTCGACGGTTTCGAGCACCTCCGGGACGTGATTACCCGTCATCGACGGGCCTGGACCGCCACCCACCTCGACGCGTACCTCCGGCGCTGCTGGGACGGCACGATCCGCGACGCCTCGGTGCTCTATCACCGCCTCCTCAACGAGAACGGCCGCGTGCCAACGATCAAGGCATACGGCCGGAAGGTCGCGACGGTCGTCAACACCTGGTTCGGCGGCGACGTGTCGCTGCTCTATGCCGCCATCGGCGAGAAGTGCCCCGCGAGCGTCAGGGCCGGCGTCCGCATCCTGCCGGGGAACCCCCGCACCCTCTGGGTGGCGTTCAGGCCACTCGTGCCGGAGCTGCCCGCGACGAAGGGCGCCGACGCGGAGTCGCGGCAGTGGGACCAGCAAGCGAAGGCCGCCGACCTGGGCCGGTTCGCCTACCGATGGGTCTCGGTGTGGGAGACGCTCGGGCACCAGCCCACGCTCGACGAGGCGGGCTCCGGCCCGTTCATGAAGGCCCAGACGGCGCGCTTGCGGTATGACAACTACCGCGAGTACCGCGTCTTCGGACCGGACCCTGGCGAAGCCTATGACCGGTTCGTGGCCATCGCGAAGCAGGCGCTCGCCGCGCCACCGCCGGCGCCACGACCGGCGAAGGTCTACGAGCCGGCTCCGGCAACGCGCGTGACGATCCCGCTCGACCTCCCGGCCGAGCCGCAGCGCGACGGCCTCGTCGCACGCGTGTTCGGCCTCCTTCGAGGGCGAAAGGGCCCAGGTGGCTGACCTCGACCCGATTGCCCGGGCCGAGGACGCCTACGTGCGCATCCAGCAGATCTACGAGGCGATCCTCGGCTACCGGCTCGACAAGAACTCGTTCCGGCGCCGGATCGTGGCCTCGGGCCTGGTCGCCCCGGTCGGGCGCCGACGCGAGGGACTTCGCTTCCGACCAGCGGAGCTGTTCCGGTTCCTGCCGGCGGCCGTCGAAACGTGATGGAGGACCCAATCGTGGCTCGCTACCGTGTGCCCGCCGCGCTCGCATGGCCGGACACGGGATCGCTCTCATTCGACGGCACCACCTATGCCGACCGGTGCGTCGGTGCCATCGTCGCGGGTGCCCTCGGCGACGGGCTTGGGAGTCCCGTGGAGAGCTGGTCGCGGGAACGAATCGTCGCCCAGTACGGGCTGGCGGGAATAATCGACCTTCCCGCCGGTTGTGCCCGCTGGAGCGACGACACTCAGCTCACGGCGCTCGTCGGCGAAAGCCTGGTCGCGGCCGGGGGCCGGTTCGATCCCGACGACTTCGTGTCCCGGCTCGTGCGCTGGCTCCCGACCGGCCGCGGTGTCGGGAGGGCGACCCGCGCTGCCATCAGCGAGCTCGAGCGGGGCGAGCCGTGGGACCGGGTCGGGCCCCGGCTTGACTCGTCGGGCAACGGGGCGGCCATGCGTACTGCGCCGGTCGGGCTCGTGCATGCCCTCGCGCCCACCCCCGGCGCGCTGCTCGAGGACGCGGTTTGCTTCTCGGTGCCCACGCACGGTGGCGAGGTCGGGGTCGCCGGTGCCGTCGCGATGGCCGCGGGTGTCGCCTACCTCGCGCGACGCGCGACTGAGGGGATGACGACGCTCGATCCGGCGGCCTTCGTCGATTTCCTCTGCGCGGCGATCGCCGACCTCGAGACAGCCCCGACCCCGACCCGACGGCCGCCAGGGACCCCGCTCTACCTCCGCGACCAGATCCGATTGGTCCCCAGTTGGCTGGATCGAGACCCGATCGACGTGTTCGCCGAGACCTGGACCGGGGCGTTCGCGCTCGAGAGCGTGCCGGCCGCAATCTTCGCGTTCCTGCGCTCGCCGGGCGACCCCCGGTCGGTGTTGCTGACAGGAGCGAACGCGGGCCACGACACCGACACGATCGCGGCGATGGCCGGCAACCTCGTCGGCGCCTGGCTCGGCGCCGACGCTCTTCAGGCGGCACTGCCTCAATGGTGGGATCGGATCGGGCGGCGAAACGAACTCGCCGGCCTGGCCGGGCGGCTTGCCACGCTGGGCTGGGCTGGAACACCA
>DATCGK010000347.1:0-3789 GCA_036508975.1 Candidatus Limnocylindrales bacterium | reverse complement strand
GTCGAGCAGCTGCGTGACCGGGCGGCCGGTCAGGACCGCGAGCGTGACCTTGGTGAACAGTGTCGCCTGTAGGTGCGGCTCGGGGTCGATGGGCTCCGCAAGCCACGACGCCAGCGTCTGGCTCCCTTGCCCCGTGATTGCGAAGAAGCGGCGTTCGGGGCCCTCGGCCTGGTCGGTTCCCGCCACGACGACGTTGCCGTCCCGCTCGAGGCGCCCGAGGGTGGCGTACACCTGGCCGAAGGCGAGCGGCCGGTCGGGCGCGAAGTAGCGGTCGAACATGCGCTTGAGGGCGTAGCCGTGGCGTGGGGCGGGCTCGAGCAAGCCGAGCAGTGCGTGGGCGGTGGACATTGCGGAACTATACACTGCATGTATAGTCGTGTTCGTCCCATGTTCGGTGCTCGGCCTGATGACCGCGACTATCCGTCATGTCGCCGACCCGCGCGCCTACGCTCTGGTGGTCCGCGAGTTCGTGCTGACCGGGTCGCCCGACCTGAATGCCGGAATGGACCACGGGGCCTTCCTCAGCGACACCGCCACAGAGATGCCGTCGATTGCGAAGATGCTGCTCGCCGCGGGCCAGATCAAAGTCGAGGCCAAGCGAGCATCCTTCATCAGCGCCAAGACGCGCTCGGTTCAGGCCATCGCCGACGGCTTCAACCGAGAGCGCCTTCGGCTTGGCCTACCGCTCATCGAGGTCCATGTCAGCGCCGGCGGGACCGCGTCGGTCTCCGTCAAGGGCAAGATGCTGACGGACTTCCCAGAGTTCGCCGTTGAGTGGGACACCGACAAGAATGGGCGCGGCCCCGAGGACATCCCCGCCGGCCACACCGCGACGGTGTCGCACTGGAAGTGCGCGCGTGGGCATCGGTGGGAGGCCAAGGTCGGCGACCGCATCATTCGGCTGCTGCGCTGCCGGCGCTGCGTGACCAAGCGCGCCGACGAGACAACCTCGCTGGTCGCCGTCCACCCTCAACTCTTGGCCGCCTGGGACGACCACTCCAACCTGCCGCTTACGCCGCACACCATCCGGGCAACCTACGGCACGGCGGTCATCTGGCGTTGTATGGCGGGCCTCGGCCACCCGACCTATAAGGCGTCCATCAAGAAGCGCTTCAAGGACGCGGTTCCCTGCCCGCTGTGTAGGAAGATGCGCCCGGCCCACGCGGACGCTCTGCCCTCGCCAGACCAGCGGCTCGTGGATCTCGACTCGTTCGACGACCTGTTCTGAGCCGTCGCGTCGCGTGCCGCCACGTTGCCTTGCCGGGTGCTCGCGTGAGGGCGGGTCAGTGGGTCGCGTGGCCCGTGCGCCGCAGTCCGACGAGTGTCACCAACGCGCCGACCGCGACCAGCACCACGGCGAATGTCAGGAAGGGCGTCGAGTCGGGCGATGAACACTCTGAGACGATGTTGTTCGCCGAATAGTTGAACGCGGCACACCTGGCATCCGCCATGGCGAACAGGCCGCCAACGCCCACGCCGACCCCGACCAGGAGCCCGGCAAAGCCCAGCGGACGCGCTGTCTCGCGCGCAGCCCAGACGAGGCCAGGCACGACCAGCAGAAGCGCGAGCACTCCGATGACGAGCGCCGAACCGCCGGCGAAAGCGCCGAGCACAACCCCGAGAACCCAGTGTGTGAGCCGCATCTCAGGCCCCTCCAATCGGACAAGAACCACTCTGTATCAACAAAGGAGCCGGGTCAAGTGGAGCCGGGTCAAGACCTGAGAAATCCACATCAAATGACTTACAAGGTAGAAGTTCCCGACAGGACGGGGGCCGCGATCAAGGCTGCTGGCGACCTCGATCCGGCTGCCGTCCTTGGCCTGGCACAAACCGCGCCCCCAGCAGCTCGGCTCGGGCCGCGAGGGCCGGGCAGGCCCGCACGTGTGCGCGGCGGATCAGGGCGCGGCGATGCCCCGTCAGCGCGTCGGCGCCGCGACCTCGAAGGTGAACTGCCACGGCCCCTGGAGTCGGACCTGCGACCCGTCCGGGCGGTCGCCAACGAGCTCGGTGACCGTGAGGGTCCACTTGCCCGCGGCGTCATCCACGCCCGAGTAGGTCCCTGCGGTGAGGTCGAGATCGGTCGACCCGAGCGTGTTCCAATCGATGCGCACCGCGGTGTCGCCGTGCCGGAACGAGCCCACCACCCCCCACGCGGAGGCGTCCGCCTCGGCGGGATCCACGTGGATCGCCGCCGTGAGCGCCGTCGGGCTGAGCCGAAGCGTGCCCACCTGGATGGACGTCCCGTCGACGACCTGGGCCTGATCGAGGTGCACGACGGCCCCGAGCGGAGCGGGGAGCTGGAAGCGGAATGACCACGGGAGGTCACCGTCCTTGCCCGTCGGGGTGAACCCGAGGCGGAGCGTGTAGTCGCCGTCGCTCCTGGTCGTCGGTGCGAAGGTCACGACCTCGTCGACGCGCGGCGCCTCGTCGAGGGCGCCGAGCGCCGGCACCGAGCCCGCCGGGAGGACGGTGCCTGCCGGGTCGCGCAGTTCGAGCGCAAGGCCCGGGACGTCACCCTTCGAGCTTCGTCCGGCGCGCTCCACGGACAGGCCGAGGACGACCCCGTTGATGTCGGCGTAGCCGCGAACGAGCGCGACGGCGAAGTCGCCATGGACCTCGCGCTGCCCGATCTCGACGCCGCGATCCCACGCCACCTGCGTCCCGGGCGTGCCGCCCGCGATCCGGTCGAGGACCGTGATGGCTCCAGCGGTCACCCCCGCCAGGAGGAGGAACGCCACGGCGAGCCCGAGCATCACGCGCGGACCGCGCCCAAGATGCCATCGCCCGGTCTCGTTCCCGAGCATGGCACTGGAGAGCCGCTTGTCGACGACCGAGAACCCCTGCGGCGGGTCGACTGCGTAGGCCGCGACAAGGCGATGCTGAAGATCCCGCTGCGTCATTGGAGAGCCTCCCCGAGCGCGTCGAGCGCCCGCTGAATCTGCTTCTGGACCGCCGCCTCCGATTTGCCGAGGACCATGCCGATCTCCCGCGCCGTGAGGCCCGCCGCGAAACGCAGCCAGACCGCGTCCCGCTGTGGTTCAGGGAGGCGGGCGACCGCGTCCCTGAGTGCGACGTGGTCCGGCTCCAGCTCGCCCGCGCTCGCCGCGAGCTCGACCTCCTCCGGCGTCGCGTGAGCCCCCCGGCCATGCTGGCGATGGGCGTCGATCGAGGCGTTCCGCGCGATGCGGAACAGCCACGCCGCCAGCCCTCCCCCCCGCGGGCGGAACGAGTGCCGTGCGGCCCATGCCCGCTCGAAGGTGACGGCGGTCAGGTCAAGGGCGTCCGCGTCGGTCGCGCCGTGGGCCCGCAGGTAGCGGTAGACCGGCAGGCGGTAGTGCTCGTAGGCACGGGTGAACGTCTGGACGTCCGCGATGGCGGTGTCCGCGACGTCACCGCCAACGGTCTCGTCAGCGTGCGCTCCGATCTCCACCGCTCCTCCGACAACAGCACTCAGGTCCACCCTACGTGAATCAACGTGGCGCCACGCGGAATCTGGACACGCATCACCTCATTCCCGTCCTCGCCGATCTCCGACTGGGCCGCGTCGAGACCGGGGACCCGCCAGCCCGCGGTGAGTGGGGCCAGCAGCGCACCCTCTCGCGGATGTGCAGGAACCGCCGTGAGGAGGGCATGAACCTTTCGTGGCGGGGCGCGTCGCAGCGAGACGCGATGATTGGCCTGCTCACGCGAAGCGGAGGCGCCGAGGCCGCCGGGCGTTCGGGCCGGGGTGGTGCCGGACAGCGTGGCCCCGGCGGACCCCCGTGAGCCGCAGCGCGAGCAGGTCGCGGG
>DATCGK010000346.1:0-5990 GCA_036508975.1 Candidatus Limnocylindrales bacterium | reverse complement strand
AAGCGCCGCGCGGCCATCGAGCGCCGGGAGGCCGCCGCAGCCGGCGAGGTCGCCGCAGCCGGCCCGGCCGCCGCCACGAGTCCCGTCGCGGGCGCCGGCGCTGGTGCCGACGCCCCTGACCCCGCCGGTCCGGTCGCCACCGACGACACGGGCGCCGGCGCCGTCGACCCCGAGGTGCGCTGACATGGCCCGGATCGTGATCGACCCCTTCACGCGGATCGACGGCCACCTGCGCATCGAGGCCGACGCCACCGGCGGCGTCGTGACTGCGGCCTGGGCATCCGCCACGATGTTCCGCGACCTCGAGTCGGTGCTGCGCGGCCGCGATGCCCGGGACGCCTGGCTGCTCGCGGAGCGGATCTGCGGGACGTGTACCACCGTGCACGCGCTCGCGTCCGTCCGTGCCGTGGAGAACGCGCTCGGCATCAGGATCCCGCCGAACGCGCGCCTGGTCCGCAACCTGCTCGCGGCCACGCAGCTGGTGCGGGACCACGTGCTCGGGTTCTACCAGGCCCAGGGCTCGGACTGGGTGGACGCGCAGGCCGCCATGGGGGCCGATCCCGCGGCCACGTCGCGGTTGGCCGGCCTGAGCAGCCAGTGGCCGAAGTCCGGCCCCGATTACTTCAAGGGCGTCCGGGACCGGCTGGCGGCGGTGATCTCGTCTGACCAGCCGGGGATGTTCGCGAACGGAGCCTGGGGCCACCCGGCCTACCGCCTTACCCCGGAGCAGAACCTCCTGCTGCTGGCCCACCTGCTCGAGGCCCTCGACTGGCAGGCGTCCTTCATGAGGATCCACGCCCTCCTTGGTGGCAAGGATCCCCACCCGCAGACGTACCTCGTGGGCGGCATGGCCCTGGCGCCGCCGTGGGGCGGCCCAAACCCGCCGGTCAATCGGGAGCACCCGCAGGTCCCGGACCCCAATGCCCCGATCGCCCTCAGCGATGACGGTATCGCGATGATCGAGGGGCTCATCGCGGAGGCTCTGACCTTCGTGGAGCAGGTCTACCTGCCCGATGTCCGCCTCCTCGCGGGCGCCTATCCGGAGTGGGGCAGCATCGGCGTCGCCGCCGGAGACTACCTCGCCTGGGGCGACTACCCGCTGACGGACGGCAACGATCCTGCCCTGTTCCTGCCCCGCGGCCGCCTCGCCGGCGGCAACCGCTTCCAGGGTCTCGAGGCGGCGCCGGAGAGCGTTGCCGAGACCGTCACGCATTCCTGGTACACCTACGCCGCTGGCGACGATGCGCTTCTCCCGCCCGCCGCGGGTCAGACGGAGCCGGCCTGGTCCGGCCTGCCGTTGCCGCTGACCACCCTTGACGGTGCCGGCAAGTACTCGTGGATCAAGGCTCCGCGCTACGACGGCAAGCCGATGGAGACAGGGCCGCTGGCCCGGATGCTCGTCGGGGCCGCCAACGGCCAGACCGAGATCCGCCAGGGCCTGGAGGCCATGCTGCGGGACACGGGCCTGTCCGCGGACGTCCTGCCCAGCGTCCTCGGGCGGATCCTCGCCCGTTCGGTCGAGACGCAGGTGGTCATCCACCAGGCCGACACGTGGCTCACGGAGCTGAAGGCCAATCTTGCGACCGGCGACGTGGCCGTCGCGGACATGTCGTACTGGGACCCGGCGACCTGGCCGGCGGAGGCGGAGGGCCGCTCCATCGGCGAGGGTCCGCGGGGGGCCGTCGGACACTGGGTCGGGATCAAGAATGGCGTGATCGACCGGTACCAGGTGGTGGACGGCAGCAGCTGGAATGCGTCGCCGGGCGACGCGATGGGCGGGCGCGGCCCGATCGAGGCAGCCCTGGTGGGTACGCCCGTGGCAGACCCGGCTCGCCCGCTCGAGATCCAGCGTGTCGTGCACGCGTTTGCGCCGTGCGCCGCCTGTGCAGCCCACCTGTTTGACCCGCGGGCCGCCGGCCTGCTCGAGATCCGCGTCCGCGCGGTGGAGGGGATCCGATGACCGCCACCCAGGACTCCCTGCTCGGCGCGCCGGCCCCGGCAACTGCCCCGGCCCCGGCAACTGCCACGTCGGGGACCCACGCGGCACCGGACCACGGCGCCGCTGCCCATGAGATCGACCGGCCCCACGAGCGGGTCCGCCTCTACATCTGGCAGATCCCGGTCCGGCTCACGCACTGGGTCACCGCGGGGTGCATCGTCATCCTCAGCGTGACCGGCCTCTACATCGCTGATCCGTTCCTGATCCCGGCCGGCGGATCCGTCATGTCCACGATCCGCCTGATCCATATCCTGACGGCGCTCACGTTCCTGGTCTCCGGGATGATCCGGACGTACTGGCTCCTTGCTGGCAACCGCTTCGCGCGCTGGACGGCGTTCATCCCCACGTCGAAGTTCCAGGCCACGGAGCTGTTCCGGCAGGCGGGGTTCTACGGGTTCGTCCGCAAGGAGATCCCGAAGGTCCTCGGTCACAACCAGCTGGCCGCGACCGCGTATCTCGCCCTGTTCGCGCTCCTGCTCGTCGAGGTGGTCACGGGCTTTGCGCTCGACGGTCTGATGGGCACCGAGCCCGGCCGGACGCTCTTCGGCTGGCTTCGCGAGCTCCTGGGCCCGCAGCTGCTGCGGCTGGTCCACCACGTTGCGATGTACGGCATCCTCGCGATCGCCGTGTTCCACATCTACAGCTGCGTGCTGGTGGATCACATCGAGAACAACGGCCTGGTCTCGAGCATCATCGCGGGCTACAAGTTCCCGACCCGGGAAGAGGTTGTCGAGTCCCGTGACGGCGGCCCCGAGATGCTGGAGCGGACGAAGTGACCGCCCCGGAGGGCCCGGTGGTCGTCCTCGGCGTGGGGAACGTCCTGCTCGGCGACGATGGCGTGGGGATCCGCGTGCTGGAGGAGCTGCGGCGGCGTGGGCTGGACGACCCTGCCGCGGTCCCCGAGGGTACGCGGCTCGTGGACGGTGGCACGCTCGGCCTGGGGCTGCTGGATGCCGTGCGCGGTGCCCGGTCCCTCCTCCTGCTGGATGCGGTCAACCTGGGCCAGACAGCCGGCACGGTCAGCGTCCTGTGCGGTGATGCGATCGCCGCGGCCGGTGGACCAGGGGCGGGCACAACCCCCGGCAGCGTGGGTGAGCTGCTGGCCGTGGCACGGCTGATGGGCTGGCTGCCGGACCCGGTGACGCTCGTCGGCGTGCAGGCTGGCGACACAAGATTCGGCACGGGGCTCTCGTCGCTCGTCGAAGCGGCCGTGTCCGGTGCCGTGGAGACGGCACGCACGGAGCTCCGCGCACTCGACGAGCGCGCGGCAGGCGGACGACCGGCAGTGCCGGCGATCGGGAACCTGAAAGAGGCGACGGCATGAGATCCAAGCTCGACAGGACGCTGCGCCTGCTGATCGTGCTGAACCTGGTCGTGGTCGGGCTCCTCGCCCTGACCATGGTGGCGGACTGGGCCAAGGTCCTCCCGTCGATCGGCGGTGAGGCGGCCGCGACCGGCGCGTCGGCCGAGCCGTCCGCGTCGCAGGAGCAGATGCAGATGGGCCTCGCCCACATCCCGACCTCGAGCAGCTGCATCCTGTGCCACGTGTCGGGCGGTTCCAGCGGGCTCAAGCCGATCCCGGCGATCGGTCACCCGCTCGCGGGCTGGGGCGCCTGCCTGACCTGTCACACGGACGAGAAGCTCGGCCGCGACGCCCCGGGTCACAAGGGCATCGCCGAGAGCGAGTGCCTCAACTGCCACAAGGTGGCCCAGGACGGGCCGGCGATCACGCAGGCTCACGCCCAGCTCGACAAGCCCTGCCTCGACTGCCACGGCAGCGTTGCGCACCTGCCGTCCAGCATGGTCGGGCGCGACCAGACGGAGTGCTGGCTGTGCCACAAGCCGAACCCCTCGCCGCCGCCCACCAAGCCGCACCCGGATCCCGCGGCGCTGACCTGCCGGGCCTGCCACCAGTCGGCCAACGTCGGCGCGCTGCCGATCGACCACGCGCTCCGGGCGGACTCGACCTGCGTGCTGTGTCATGACATCAAGGCCGGTACGCCGTCGCCGAGCCCGGTCGGGGGCGGATCCTGACGTCCCCCGGCTGGGTTCCGCCATACCGCTGTATGGAGCCCGGATCGTGATGTAGTCTCTGGAGATGAGCGACCTCTTTCCCAGAGAGCACGTCCGCGTTGGACAGGCCGCCGAGATGCTCGGCGTGACCGTGGAGACCCTGCGCCGGTGGGAGGCCGAGGGACGCCTCGTCGTGGACCGGTCGGAGGGCGGGCAACGCCTCGTCCCGCTCGCCGAGGTGACCCGGCTGCTGGCCGAGCGCCGCCGCACCGGCGTCGACCGGACGATCGTCGCCCAGTCCGCCCGCAACCGGTTCGCCGGGATCGTGACGCGGATCGAGGTGGATCGCGTCGCGGCGGTCGTGGAGGTCATGGCCGGGCCGCACCGCGTGGTGAGCCTGATGACGGCCGAGGCCGTGGCGGAGCTGGGGCTCGAGGTGGGTGACGAGGCGATCTGCGTGGTCAAGGCGACCAACGTGATCGTCGAGGTACCGTCGAGGCGGGAGGCGCGGGGGTGACCGGGACGGTCGGCGCCCCCGGCAGGTTGACGGCGACGCGGCCGAGAGCGGTGGTCCGGCGGGCCGGCGGCGGTGGCGGCACCGGTGCGATCGCCGCTGCGTGGGCGCTGGGCATGGTCTTCGCGCTGCCGGTAGCCGTGCTGCTCGTACGGGCCGTGGGCGGAGGATCGATCCTGCGGGCGCTGGGCAACCCGGCGGTCACGGACGCACTCGTCCTCAGTCTCGTGACCACCGCCTGCAGCCTCGTGCTGACGATCGCCATCGGCCTGCCCCTGGCGCTGGTGCTCGCCCGCCGCCTGTTCCGCGGCAAGTGGCTGCTGGAGACCATCGTCGACCTGCCGATCGTGCTGCCGCCCTCGGTTGCCGGCCTGGCCCTGCTCCTCCTCCTGGGGCGCCGGGGCCTGCTCGGGGCGCCGCTGCAGGCTCTCGGGATCACGATCCCGTTCACGGTCCTCGCGGTGGTGGTCGCCCAGGTGTTCGTGTCCGCCCCGTTCTTCATCCGGTCGGCACGGGCGGGGTTCGCGTCGGTGAACCGGGACCTGGAGGACGCCGCCCGCGTGGACGGAGCGCGGGAGCGGGACCTGTTCCGCCGGGTCACCGTGCCGCTGGCCGCGCCGGCGCTGGCGGCCGGCCTCGTGATGGCGTGGGCCAGGGCGCTTGGCGAGTTCGGGGCGACCATCATGTTCGCCGGCAGCGTCGCAGGGCGGACCCAGACGCTGCCGCTGCTGGTCTACGGGGAGTTCGGGGGCGGCGACCTGGACGCCGCGATCGCCGCTGCCGCCGTGCTGGTGCTCGCGGCCGGCGGGGTGCTGGTCGCAGTCCGCGGGCTGCACTGGGGCCGTGCGCTGGACACGGGGGCCGCCTGATCGCCCGCGATGGGTGATCATGGGGGCATGCCGGATGCGCTGATCGTCACCTGGGAGGCCCTGGACGGCCTGGTTGCGCGCCTGGCGTCCGAGGTCGGCCGCGAGCATGACCTGGTGCTGGCGATCACCCGCGGCGGGCTGGTCCCGGCCGGCATGCTCGCCTACCGGCTCAACCTCCGCGAGATCCTGGTCGCCGGCGTGGAGTTCTACCGGACGGAGGGTGGTACGCACCCGGCGCCGGTCATCGGCCACTTCCCGGACGCGTCGCTGCTCGAGGGGCGGCGCATCCTCGTCGTGGACGAGGTCTGGGAGACCGGCGAGACGATGACCGAGGTGCTGGCGCGCGTTCGCTCGGCGGGCGGGACGCCCGTGTCGGCCGTGATCCACTACAAGCCCGGCCGGTCCCGGGTTGCCGGGGCCCCCGACCACTGGGCGGCCACCGTCCACGATTGGGTGACGTACCCGTACAAGGCGGGCGGCTGATACGGGCAGGCGGCTGATCCATGGCGGGCGGCTGAACTTCTCAGGATCCTCTCAGGGACCAGCGCTTGAATATGTCCACGGCGCGGCGCTCCCGGAGGCTTCCTTTCTCTCT
>DATCGK010000345.1:0-10696 GCA_036508975.1 Candidatus Limnocylindrales bacterium | reverse complement strand
GCGCTCGGCAAAGGACTTGAACCCCTGGACCCGCAGGCCGAGGAGCCGGGCCGGCGCGGTCACGACACGGTGCCGCCGCTGTCCGGGGGACCGGCGCCACGGGAACCGGGGGCATCGGGGGTTGCCTCGGGCGGGGTGGCCCCAGGCGGGGTGGCCTCGGCCGCCCCGGAAGCACCATCGACGGGCGGGATCACGGTCGGGGTCACGGGTCGCGCCGCACGGGCAGCCTGGCGCTCCTGGCGGATCGTGTCCAGTGCTTCGGCCGCTGCCGACGTCTCGGCGATGCGCCTGGAAGGTCCGTGGCCGACGCCGAGCGACCGGCCGTCCACGACCACCTCGATCCGGAATTCCTTCTCGTGGTCGGGACCGACAGCCTCCAGCAATCGGTAGACGGGCCGGTCGCCCGTGGTCCGCTGGGTGTGCTCCTGCAGCCGGCTCTTCGGGGACTTGAGGGTGGTCAACGCCGAGTCGGCCGAGAGCTCCTCGGCGGCGAGCGTGTGGATCCAGTCCCGGACGGCCTCCCAGCCGAGATCCAGGTAGATGGCACCCACCAGCGCCTCGAAGGCGGATGCCAGCAGGGACGGCCGAACCCGGCCGCCGCGCAGCGCCTCACCTTCGCCGAGGAGGATGAAGCTGCCCAGGTCGAGGCGCGAGGCCAGCCGGGCAAGCCCGGGCGTGCTCACGATCGCGGCCCGTCGCGCGGACAGGACACCCTCGTCGTCGTTGGGATGGCGGCGATAGAGGGACTCGGAGACAGCCAGGTTGACCACCGCGTCCCCGAGGAACTCGAGCCGCTCGTTATGGCCCCGCGCGGCGTCAGGGTGCTCGTGCAGCCAGCTGCTGTGGACGAGCGCCTGCGCGAACTGCTCGCGGTCCCGGACCGGAAGTCCGAGACGTTCCGTCAGGGCGTCGGCCGGGTGCATCTCGCCCCGGTCGACGGGGCTAGGAGGAGTGCTCGTCGATGTAGTCGGCGGCGTCCTGGACGGTCCGGATCTTCTCGGCGTCCTCATCCGAGATCTCCGTCCCGAACTCCTCTTCGAGGCTCATGATGAGCTCGACGAGGTCAAGGGAGTCCGCGTTGAGGTCGTCGACGAACGAGGCCTCGGGGGTCACCTCGGACTCATCAACCCCGAGCTGCTCCATGACGATCTTCTTCAGCCGGTCGTACGTGGTGGCCACTGACTCTCTCCTGATGCCGGGGGTCCCTCGCGGGATTCGTTGTGTTCGCGGGCGACCCGCCCGAGAACGCCGTTCATGAGCCGTCGCATCGGTTCGCCCGAGTAGGTGCGGGCAAGCTCGACCCACTCGGCTATGGCCACCCGGGCCGGCGTCGCGGGCGAGTGTAGCACTTCGCACAGGCCGCAACGCAGCAGCGCGCGGTCCATCCGGGCCAGCTGGACGACGGGGTACTGGGGTGCCGCGCTGGTGATCTGCGCGTCCAGGGTGTCCCGGTGAGCGGTCACGCCGGCAACGAGCTGGCGGGCCAGGGCGGACGCCTCCGCGTCCTGTTCCAGCGCCAGGTGGCGCTCGAGGATGGCGTCCGCCGTGCGCTGTCCGAACTCGGCCTCGAAGACGGCGGCGAGCGCCAGACGGCGGCCGGCACGGCGACTGCGGACACGATCCTCGTTCAGGCGGTCCCGTCGCTGCCGGTGGGCGTCAGGCGCCGACACCATCGACCAGCACGGTCACGCCGCCGAGCTCCAGGCCCAGCAACCGGACCACCGCGGCGCCCACGGCCTCGCGGACCTGCTCGGTGAGGGGCACGAGGCGCTGGCGCGGCCGGGCGACCAGCCACAGCGTGACGTGCACCCGCCCGTCGCGCACACGGATGCGCACGGGTGACCCGGCGATGGCGTTGCGCCAGCGTGGCCCGCCGCGGCCCACGCGCATGACACCGGGGACCTCGAGCGCGGCCAGCCGAACCATCTCCCGGATCACGCCGGGGCCGACAGAAAGGGTTGACATCAGACGCCTGCCTCCGGGGTGCTCGCCTCGCCGGCCGTCTCAGGCCCCGCGTTTCGCGCCGCAGCGCCCAGCGCCTCGGCGATCCGCTCCGGGACCCGCTCGCGAGCCGTCGTTGCACCCACGCGGACGGCATGCTCGATCATGCGCCGCTTCGCGCGGCCGTGCGTGATGATCACCGACCCCCGGACGCCCAGCAGCGGCGAGCCGCCGACCACCTCGTAGTCGAACACGGTGCGAATCCGCCTGATCCCGGGGCGCATGAGCAGGTACGCGAGACGTCCGCGAATGGAGCCCGCGAACTCGGCCTTGAGCAGGTCGAAGATGTAGCCGGACAGGCCCTCGAAGAACTTGATGACGACGTTGCCAAGCACCGCGTCGCAGACCACGACGTCCGCCGAGAACTGCGTCAGGTCCTTGCCTTCGACGTTGCCGATGAAGTTGAGGTCCGTCGCGTCCAGCAGCTCCGTCGCTCGGGCGATGCGGGCGTCGCCCTTGCCCTTCTCCTCGCCGATGGAGAGCAGCGCGACCCGCGGCCGATCAACGCCGAGCACCCGCTCGCTGAAGATGGCGCCCATCCGGGCGTACTGCGCCAGGTTCTCGGGGGTGGAGTCCGGGTTGGCGCCGATGTCCAGCAGCACGAACGGGTTCTCGGTGCCCACCATCTGGACTGCCAGGGCCGGCCGGTCCACGCCGCGCAGGCGCCCGAGACGGAGGACAGCGGCGGCCATGCCCGCCCCGGTATGACCCGCCGTCACGACGGCGTCCGCCTCGCCCTTCCGCACGAGGTCCATGGCGACGAGGATCGTGGCGTCCTTCTTCTCGCGCAGCGCGATCGCGGGATGCTCGTGCATCTCCACGACCTGCGACGCGTGGACGGTGCGGACGTTCGCCGGGCGATCCGCGAGGAACCCGGCGAGGACGGCCTCGTCCCCCACCAGCAGGATCGTGTCTTCGGGATGGGCACGCGCGTAGGCGAGCGCCCCCGGCACCACCTCGACGGCGCCATGATCCCCGCCCATCGCATCCACCGCGACGCGTACGCCGCGGCCCGGCGCCGCAGCGGCCACCGCGGAACCGGCAACGGTCCGGGCGGGATCCTCGTTCGGGCTCACGATCCGGCTACTTGGGCTCCTCGCCTGCCGCAGACCCGCCGGCCGGCTTCAGCGCGACGGCCTGACGGCCGTTGTACCACCCGCAGGCCGGGCAGACCCGGTGCGGCAGCTTCGGCTCGTGGCAATGCGGGCACTCGACGAGCGTCGGCAGGGTGAGGGCGAGGTGGCTCCGGCGCTCCATCTGCCGCGCGTGAGCGACCTTTCGCTTGGGCACACCCATGTCGGTCTCTTGCTCCTCTCGGGGGCTGGTCAATCCGCGGGCGGACCCGCGCAATGGTCTGATGATCGTCGTGGCACCGATCGGCCCGGGCGCGCAAACGCGCAACCGCGGGTCGTGGGGCCGATCGGGGAGTCTACCCCGTCTCGGCCTCGCCGTCGACCCGGAACGCCCGGAGCGCCTCGAGGCGCGGGTCGACCGGGACGTCGTGATCGGGATGACCGATCTCGAGCCGCTCGCCGCACTCCGGGCAGAGACCCGGGCACTCCGGCTCGCAGAGCGGCGCGATGGGCTCCTGGAGCCTGATCGCCTCGAGGACCAGCGGCCGCAACTCGAGCTCGTGATGGTCCGTGAGGCGCGGTGTCTCGAGGTCCATGTCCTCCTCGAGCGCCACCGGCATGCCGCTCGCGAGGTCGATCGTCGGCAGGACCTCCTCGTCGATCCGGAACGCGATCGGTATGACGATGGGCTGCAGGCAGCGAGCGCACTCACCCGCCAGCGCGGTGCGGAGCCGGGCACCCACGATCAGACCGCGGTTGGTCCGGCTGAGCCGGATCGTCCCGGACACCGGCTCCACGGCGACCACGCCATCACCCGGGTCAACCTCGACCCGGTCCAGCGCGTACTCGCGCACGGAACCCGGGAGATCCGCAAGCAGCCCCGAGACGGCGAACGTCAGCGGGTCCCCGTGGGCGTCCACGGGATGGAGGTTGCGCGGATCATGGACGGTCATCGCCGTCCGGCCGGAGGTGCCCCCTGCTCCCGGTCGTCGAGCAGGTCCACCAGGTCCGGGGCGTAGGCCGCATCCCCGACCGGCTCGGCCGTCGCGGGCGTGGCGTACGACGCACGGCGCTCGTCGAGGGTCGCGATCCCCCGCTCGATGCCGTGCAGCGTCCTGGTGACCTCGGCCTCGAGTGCGGCCAGCACACCCGCGGCATAGTCGTCGGCGCCACCGCGGACCTGGTCCGCCTCGACCTTGGCCTCCGCGACGATCCGCCGGCTCTCGTCCAGGGCGGCCTCGGTCAGACCGCGCTCCCCGATCAGGAACGCCGCCTGCTCCTGGGCGCGGGCGACGATGCGCTCGGCCTCTTCCTGGGCCTTCTCGATGATCCGCTCGCCTTCGGCGTTGATCCGCTTGGCGGCACGGACCTCCTCGGGCACGGCGACCCGCAGCTCGTCGATGAGGTTGAGTGCGGCATCCCGGTCGACGATCGCATTGTGGGTCATGGGCAGCGCCCGGCCGTTTGCGATCAGCGATTCGAGACGCTCGACCAGAAAGATGATGTCCAGCGGACGGCTCCCGTGCGCTCGCGGCCCCGGCGGGGCGCCATCCCGATTATGGCACGCGCCCGGGCCCCGGGCCCTACCGTCCCGGCAGGGCGTCGCGGAGGGCGGCCACTGCCTCGGCCGGCAGCATCGCCGAAACGTCGCCGCCGAACAGGGCGATCTCCTTCACCAGGCTCGAGCTGACATACGAGTTCTCGAGCGAGGTCATGAAGAAGACGGTGTCCACCTCGGGCGCGAGCTGGTGGTTGTTGTGGGCCAGTTGCAGCTCGGTCTCGAAGTCCGCGATCGCGCGCAGGCCACGGACCAGGAAGCCCGACCCGACCGAGCGGCAGAACTCGACGGTGAGGCCGTCGAAGGTGCGAACCTCGACGCAGTCCGCGAGGGACGGCTCCGCGGCGATCGCCCGGCCGATGACCTCGACACGCGCGGCGGCATCGAGCAGCGGGGTCTTGCGCGGGTTGGCGAGCACGGCCACGATGACCCGGTCGAAGACGCGAGCGGCGCGCCGGACGACGTCCAGGTGCCCGTTGGTGATCGGGTCGAACGAGCCCGGATAGACCGCGATCTTCACGCCTCGTCCGCCTCCTCATCGCCGGGCACCGCGCCCGGACCATCCGGCGACCGCCGCCGGTAGAACGTCAGCGCCGTCTCACCGAACCGGCGTTCACGCTCGGATGCTAGCAGCCCCACCACGCTGGCCGGCTGGTCACGCCAGAAGTGCTTGGCCACGACCTGCCCGCCCGGCCGCACGTGGGGACCGACCAGCTCCAGGGCCCGCACGAGCGCCGACGTGTCCGCGTATGGAGGGTCGATGAGCACCAGGTCGAACGGGCCGTCGGCCGCCGCGCCTGAGGGGGCCGCCAGCCAGCCGACCACGTCGCCCCTGACGACGCGGGCCGCGCCCTCCAGGCGCGTCCGGCGCAGGTTCTCCGCGAGGACACGGGCGGCTCCCTCATCCTTCTCCACGAACGTGGCCCGGGCGGCCCCGCGGGACAGCGCCTCGATGCCGCCGGCACCGCTGCCGGCGAACAGGTCGAGCACCACGGCGGCCTCCAGCTCCGGCCCGAGGACCGCGAACAGCGTCTGCTTCACCCGGTCCGAGAGCGGGCGCGTGCCGGGACCGGGCGCCCCGAGACGGACGCCCCTCGCGCTCCCCGCGATCACGCGACCCGCGTCGGCCATCGTCCCCTGCCCCTACGCCGCGCCGGCGGGATCGCCGGCATAGACGCGGCGCAGCCAGCCGGTCTCGAGCTCGACCCGCAGCGACGGGGGCTCGGCGGGTGGCTCGCCGTTCTCGCCGACGAGTGTCTCGGCGTATCCGCGCGCCCGCGCCGCGAGGTCCCGGTGGGCGGGGTTCGCCAGCGTGGCAACCCGAAGCCTCGGCAGGCCGCTCTGGGCGAGACCCAGGACGTCGCCCTCGCGCCGCAGCGCGAAGTCTCGCTCGGCCAGCTCGAAGCCGTCCGTCGTTGACACCACCGCCCGCAGGCGCTCGTGCTCGGTGGTTCCCTCGGCCGCCTCGCTGACGAGGACGCAGTAGGACGCCGCGGTGCCGCGTCCCACCCGGCCGCGCAGCTGGTGGAGCTGGGCGAGGCCGAAGCGCTCCGCGCCCTCGATGACCATGAGCGTGGCCTCCGGGACGTCCACACCCACCTCGACCACCGTCGTCCCGACCAGGACGTCCAGGTCCCCGTCGCGGAAACGGGCCATCTCCCGGTCGCGATCCGCGGCCTTGAGGCGACCGTGGACCAGCCCCACGCGGAGGGGTGCCAGGGACGACGTGAGTCGCTCGAACTCGGCCTCGGCCGCGGCGGCCCATGCCGTCTCCACGTCCTCGTCCGGCAGCTCGTCGTCGCCCTCGAAGCCCGCCTCCTGGGCGGCGTCTGCGCCCGTCCTCACGGCCGGGCCGATCCGGGGCACGACGACGAACGTCCGATGCCTCTCCGCCGCCTCGCCCCGGACCAGGGTCCACGTCCTCTCGAGCTCGTCCGGCCGGCGGATCCCGGTCCGGATGGCGATCCGGCCCTCCGGCGACGACCGGAGCGTGGACACCTCGAGGTCCGCGTAGATGACCTGGCCGAGCGTTCGCGGGATCGGGGTCGCCGTCATGAGCAGCACGTGGGGCGCGCCGCGGACGGCCTTCGACTCGAGGGCGCTCCGCTGCTCCACGCCGAAACGGTGCTGCTCGTCCACCACCGCGAGCGCAAGGTCGGCGAACGAGACCGCGTCCTGGAGCAGGGCGTGGGTCCCCACGACCACCGGCGCCTGGCCCGTCTCGATGGCCTCGATCGCCTTCCGTCGGGCAGGCGCCGGCAGGGAGCCGGTGAGCAGGATCACCGGCACGCCCAGATCCTCGAGCAGCGAGGCCACGGTGGCGAGGTGCTGGCGGGCGAGGAGGTCGGTCGGGGCGAGCAGCGCCGCCTGGCGACCGGCCAGCGCGGCGGCGGCGAGCGCCCAGGCGGCAACGGCGGTCTTGCCGGAGCCCACGTCCCCCTGGAGCAGCCGCAGCATCGGGACCGGCCGCGCGAGGTCCGACCGGATCTCGTCGATCGCCACCGACTGGTCCAGCGTCAGCTCCACGATCTGGTCCAGCTTGCGTGACAGGGAGCCCCCGATCGCCTCCCGGATGCGCCCGTCCCCGGCGGCATCCACGGGCAGCGTCTCCGTCCGCGCCCGACCGCGGGCCCGCCGCCGGGCGACCATGCCCACCTGGAGCGCCAGCAGCTCGTCGAACGCCAGCCGGCCGAGGGCGGCGTCGCGAGCCTCGAAGGTGGTCGGATAGTGCGCCGCCTCGAGCGCCTCGGCGATGCCCGGCAGCGACTCGGCCGCCACCAGCGTGGGCGGCAGGTACTCCGGGTAGGCGAACCCGGCCCGGTCGAGCGCCTCGCGCATCGCCTGGCGCAGCCGGGTGGCGGTGAGGCCGCGGGTCAGGCGGTAGACCGGCACGATCCGACCGGCGTGGAGCAGGTTCACGGCATCGGCCGGCTGGAACTCCGGGCCCTCGAAGACGAGACCGAAGCCCCGGTGCCTGACCTTCCCGGACAGCAGCAGCACGTCGCCGGGGCGGACCCGCCGCTCGATGTACCGCCGGCCGAACCAGGTCGCCTCCGCCGTGCCGGTATCGTCGGCCAGCTGCGCGGTGGTGACCTGCACGTTCCTCCGCCAGGTCTTCTGCACGCTGATCGCGGTCACCCGGGCGCGAGCCGAGACGATCGTGCCGTCAGCCACGGCGTACAGGGCGTCCAGCGTCCGCAGCTCGCGCAGGTCGTCGTAGCGCCGCGGCAGGTGGAACAGGAGGTCGCGGACCGTCTCGAGGCCCAGGTGCCGGCCGGTCCGGCGCAGGAGCGCCGCCGCCCCCAGGCCCGATTGCCCAAGCCCCAGGCCGAGCCTCGCGACGGGGTCGTCCGGGACCGGAACCGGGGCTGCGGCCTTCGGGCGGAGCGAGCGGCTGCCGCGCGCCGGTGCCGTCCGCCTGCGCTCGCTCACTCGGCGGAGATCAGGTACCGGTAGTGAGGCTGGCCGCCGTGCTTGACGTCGGTCGCCTCCAGGCCCGGGGTGGCCTCGTGGATCCGCTGCGACAACCGCTCCGCCTCGTCCAGGGTCACATCCTCCCCGTAGTAGATCGTGATGAGGGAGAAGCCGGGCTCGAGGCGGCCGAGCGCGGCCAGGACGGCCCGCTCGGCGTCGTTGTCCACCGCGAGCAGGCCGTCGTCCGGGTCGAGGACGATCACCTGGCCCTTCTTCACCTTGTGCCCGGAGACGGTGGCGTCGCGCACGGCCTTGGTCACCTGCATCGTCTGGATGTCCCGGCTGGCGTCGGTCATGCGGTCCGCGTTCTGCTCCGCCGATCGCGTGTGGTCCAGCTCGAACAGGGCCGCGACACCCTCCGCGCAGTTTCGGGTGGGCACGACGTGGATCGGGCGGTCCGCCGCGGACGCGACGTGTCGCGCCGCGAGGACCACGTTGGGGTTGTTGGGCAGGATGAGAAGCTCGTCGGCCTGGGTCGCCCGGACCGCCTCGAGCAGCTCCCCGACCGACGTGTTGGCGCTCTGGCCGCCCCGCACCACCCGGAAGGCGCCGTACTCCCGAAAGGCCGTGGCCGTGTCGACGAGGATCGCGGCCATCCCGTCGGACGGGGCGACCACGACGACACCCAGCGGGAACCGGGTCGCAGCGATCGGGCGCTCCTCGAGGGCCTCGTCCGACGGGCCGGCGTCGGCCAGCGCGACGGGCGCGGGACCGCCGACCGCGCCTGGCGTTGCGTTGGCGTGCCCGACGAACGCCGCGGCCCTTGCTTCCCGGACCTCGCTCGCCTGGCCGTCGAGGTTCTCGATCGTGATCCGCGACAGCATCCCGAGCCCCAGCCCGTGCTCGATCACGGCGTGCGGACGGTCGTTGTGGACATGGACCTTCGCCATGTACGCGTCGCCGGCCACGAGGACCGATTCGCCGATGGTCTCCAGGTGGGCCTGGATCGCGCCCACGTCCAGCGACTGGCCGGGCCAGGCTCGCACCAGGTAGACCGTCTCGTACCCGAAGGCCGTCTCGTCGCTCCCGGCCGCAGGAGCGCCTGCATCCGGACGCACCCACGCGGACGCGGCGGCAGGCTCGTCGCCCGCGGACATCGGGCGCCCGCGCGCCGCCTCCAGGGCGCCCTGAAACAGGTGGAACAGGCCCTGCCCGCCGGCGTCCACCACGTGGGCCTCGCGCAGGATCGGCAGCAGTGATGGCGTCTTGGCAACGGCCCGCTCGGCCGCGTCGAGGGTGGCGGCGAGGACGCTCTCCGCGTTGTTGTCACGCTCGGCCGCCACGATCGCGGCCGCGCTCGCCTCGCGGATGACCGTGAGGATGGTCCCCTCGACGGGCTTGGCGACCGCCTTGTAGGCCTGCTTCGTGCCGGCATCGAGCGCGTGGGCAAGGTCGAGCCCGTTGAAGCGCCGCTTGCCCGCGAGACCGTGGGCCATGCCCTGGAGGATCTGGCTGGTGATGACGCCCGAGTTCCCACGGGCCCCCATCAGCGCCCCGAAGGCGGCCGCCTGGGCGATCCGCTCCGCGTCCGCCCCGGGTCCCGCCTTGTCCGCCTCCTCGAGCGCGGCCCGGACGGTGGCCAGCATGTTCGTCCCGGTGTCGCCATCCGGCACGGGAAACACGTTGAGCGCGTTGATCTCCTCGACGTTGGCCTCGAGGCTCGCGACGGCGCTCCGGAACGCGGCGAGGAAGCCGGCGCCGTCGCAGGAGCGGCGGGCCATCAGGCGACGTCCGTCCCGCTGTCGGCGAGGTCACCCGGACGTGGCTCACCGCTGTGCGCCTCGGGCGCGGGGGCGAGGCCGCGCTCATGCCTGAGCTTCCCGATCCGGATGGTGACGCGCTCCGGCTCACGGTCGATGGCGTGACGGAGGGCGTAGCGAACGGATGCCTCCACCTGGCGGGCGACCTCGGCGATGGGCAGGCCGTAGGCGACGGTCAGCCTCAGGTCGATCGTGAGCGCCGGCTCGACCTCGAGGTGCAGGCCGGGCTGGGCGAGTCCCAGCCGCTTGAGCAGGCGGCCGGCGGGGCCCCCACCGGCGAAGCCCGACACGCCGTACACGGAGAGCACGGCTGTCCGCACGACCTCACGGATGGCACGCTTCGAGACGAGCGAACGGCCGGGCATCGGATCGGCAGTCACGCGGGCGACGTCCTCCTCGCGGGCGCGGCAACCGGTGGTTCCGGGCCGCGACGGTCGCTCCGGGGGCGGCCGGAGGCGTGTGCTACGATACCACCCCGCTCGCGCCGGACCCGTTCGGCGTGTGCCCGTGTCCGGCCCAATCCGAGGATCGAACCCACCATGGCCCGCGCTTGCGTCATCTGCGGCAAGGCATCGATGGGCGGCTTCAACCCCCAGTCTTCGGGGATGAACCGCGTTCGTGCCCACCGCCGCTATCAGCCGAATCTCCAGGTCACGATCGTGCCCGCGAAGAACGGCGGCACCGAGAAGGTGCTCGCCTGCACGCGCTGCCGTCGGACCATGACCAAGAGCGCCCGCTAGCCCCCGTGGCGGGCTGAACCCGGGAGGCCGGTCGCGACCGTCGCGGCCGGCTTCGCTGTGTCCGGGGCCAGGGCAGTCCGCGATACCCGG
>DATCGK010000344.1:0-2603 GCA_036508975.1 Candidatus Limnocylindrales bacterium | reverse complement strand
GCTGCGGGTGGGCTCGTCGGAGCAACGGCCGGCGAACCTGACGATTGAGACCACCAGCCGGCCGCCGTCACGGCCACGAAAACCACGACCGCCATGAGGACGACCGCGTAGATGTTTCGGGCCCGCAGGAGATCAAAAAGCGGTCCTGGAGGAGGCGGCCGCGACGGCGAGGGCGCCGGCGCGGCTCCCAACGCCAGCCCGCAACTCCCACAGAAGGCTTGGCCGGAGGGGTTCAGCGCTTCGCACTGGGGGCACCGCGGACCATTCGGCCCGGTCATCGCCTTCCTCCCTGACAGTGGGCAACAGACCGAGTCGATCGCCGACTGCGGTCCGTTGCGTCGAGACTACGCCCCGAGTGAGCTCTCGATAAGGGGCCTTTGTACCCTTCCCGACTGCCCCCGGCGCCGGGCAGGCCCTCCGCTCTCTTGGGAGGTGAGACTCGAACGGGGAGGCCGGGGGCGGCTGGGGTCGCCGTCGGACGTCCCCGTCGGACGGGATCGGGTCTCTGGAAGTCCCGTGCTTCGTGGCCCGCCGCGGGCCCGGCCCAGAATCTCGCGAGCAGGTCACTGCTGAATCGCCTGTCCGGAGCCACTTGGCCAGCCGCCGGCGGCGTCGGGCGTGTCGTGGCATACTCCGCCGCGTCGATCGCCCGCCGCGGGCGTAGACAGCATGAGGGACCTTCAGGTCCAGGGCGACGATGAACCCTGGGCCGACATACCAGGACGGCGTCAGGGTCCGCCCGGCATCTGCACTGCCCAGACCCCCGACGTCTCGACACCGGGTCGATCCTCGATTGCCGTCCCCGTTCCACCGCCCGTCGCGATCGTCTCGCGATGCCCCGGTAGAGAGGAGGCACGACGATTGCCCGCACTTGACAACGGCGCCCAGAGGGCGTCAGGCCGACCAATCCCCGTTCGTCCCCCTTCCGCCACAACGACCCCCACCCGCAACGGTCTCGCGTGGCGGTTCTGTGGCCGGTGCGGCGCCGAGATGCGCTGGTACCATGCTGGCGACGGCTACGACCGCGACACAGGCGAATTCGGCCCGAACTTCGCTTGGCGCTGCCCCAACTGGCAGCCGGGCGAGCGGAGCCGGACCCACGACGTCAGCAACACGACCGTTCGCGACCTGCGCGGCGAGGTGCTCAGCCAATGAGCCGCCGCAACGACGAACAGCGAGCCCGTGATGCAGCCCAGGCAAGGGCGCGTCGCCTCCGCCGGAAGCTCGCGGCCGTCCCACTCCACGAGGTCGTCGACTCTCACGGTGGGAACGGCCCTCGATCGGAGTTCGGAACGCCACCTCGCCATCGTGAACTCGAAGTGCTCGCAGAGGTTTGCCAGCATGGGGGTGTCCAGCAGGCGGCGTCCTGTCTGAGGATCGCCTACTCCACGGCGAAGAACAACCTCTCGTCTCTCTACCAGCGAATCGGTGCGGTCTCGGTCCCGCACGCCCTCCTGCTCCTCGGATGGGTCGACGTCCCGAGTCGGGCACGGCGCCCCCATCGGCTCGTCGAGCGGGTGTCCTGACCATGCGGGCGGGCTCCTGCCTCGACGGGGTTGGCGTCGTCAGCGCTGTCGTCGACGCTGGGGTCATGCGGTGGATGGGCGAGTGGAAACGGGCGATCGCCGACCTGATCTGACACGATTCCCGGCTGGCCTTCACCCCGACCGCCCGGCCTCGCCCCGGACGCGCCGCTCTCTTCGCGGGATGGGACGCGCACGAGGCGTCGAGAAGGCGTCGAGGGGCTGCTTGCACGACTGAGTAGCCTGTGGCTGATGGCCGACGAGCCCCGTACCTACGGGAACACAGCCTGCCCGTACTGCTCGGTCGAGCTCAACCCGCTCCCGAAGGCGAAGAAACGGTGCCCGGGGTGCGGGCAGCCGATCTACGTCCGGGGCGGACCCGACGGACTTACCTATCTCCTTCAGGTCGGCGACCTGCCGGTACTCGAGGCGGCGTGGGCTGAGTATCTCGAGGCGAGAGACTACCGGGCGAAGGTCGCCGCGCTGGGGGTCGACTTCGATGCGCTCGAGGCGGACATGCGGCGCGGGAACCCCGCGTACAGGCCGCGCGATGTCTGGTGGTCAGCCGTGAATACGCAGATCCTCGGTGCCCTCAGGCGCGACGACTGGTCGACTGCTCAGGCCGGGTACTTCGCGCATGCCCAGGACCTCGCCGATCACAACCAACCGTGGGCCGAGGTCGCGCGCGCTGGTTTCGCCATGATGCTGCGCCATTACCTCGGGGAGGCCGACCGTGCCGAGATTCTCGCGTGTGACTGCCGGATCTGTCTACCGGACCACGGCCGACTCCTTCCCATCGCAGCGGAGATACTGGCGCCGACGCTTCCGCACGCCGATTGCGAGAAGGGCTGGTGCGCCTGCGACTACCTCCCGTCCTTCGCCTGAGTGACGAGACGCGGCCCGCTTGAGCTCGACTGGCGAGCTTGGTCTCGGTCGTCTTGCGGGTTAGGTCCGTCTCGTCACGAAGCCGATGCCGAGCGCCCACCACTCACTCAGTGGGGCTCGTGGATGACCTGGCCGCGGACGCGAAGAGACCCGGACCGGCCGGTCCGGGTCTCGTTCGGCGCGGACGGGCCGCCT
>DATCGK010000343.1:0-7791 GCA_036508975.1 Candidatus Limnocylindrales bacterium | reverse complement strand
AGGTAGCCCAGCTCCCGCGCCTCGAGGAGGTCCGTGTTGAACGTGGTGCCCTTGTCGTCGACGGTCACGTTCTGGTAACGGTCGCGGAGCTCCGCCACCTTGACGCGGGCACGCTCGAGACCCACCGCTTCCCGATAGACCCCAACGTCGTCCATCATCACGTCGGCCAGCTCCTTGCGGAGCGCCTCCTTCCGCTCGCCCCTGGCGCGGCTGCGGATGGCCTCGAGCTCACCGCGGACCGGGTCCATCACCGCCTCGGAAACCGCCGGCATGTCCTGCCCACGGACGTCGAGCACCATCTGGCGCCCTGCCCGCCGCCCGAAGACCAGCAGGTCCACCAGCGAGTTCGTGCCGAGGCGGTTGGCGCCGTGGACCGACACGCAGGCCGTCTCGCCCGCGGCATACAGGCCCGGGACCACGGTCCTGGCCGCGTCGCGGGTCACCTGGGTGAGCAGGTTGGTCGGGATCCCGCCCATCGCATAGTGCGCCGTCGGCTGGATCGGGATGGGTTCCGTGTAGGGTTCGACACCCTGGTAGACCCGGACGAATTCGGTGATGTCCGGAAGCTTCTCGTCGATGACCTTGCGGCCGAGGTGGCGGAGGTCGAGGTACACGTAGTCCTTGCCGTCGATGCCGCGGCCGGCCCGGACCTCCTGGTAGATCGCCCGGCTCACCATGTCGCGCGGCGCGAGCTCCATGGCCTTGGGCGCGTAGCGCTCCATGAACCGCTCGCCGAGGTTGTTGAGGAGTGTGCCGCCCTCGCCGCGTGCGGCCTCGGACAGGAGGATCCCGATCCCGACGATGCCCGTGGGATGGAACTGGTAGAACTCCATGTCCTGCGCCGGAACGCCGTGCCGGTACGCGAGCGACACCCCATCGCCGGTCAGGCTGTAGGCATTGGACGTGACCCGGAACATGCGCCCGAAGCCGCCGGTCGCGAGGAGCACGGCCTTGGAGCGCAGGGTCACGAGCTCGCCGTCGCCGATGCGGTACGCGACCACCCCGGCGGCACGCCCACCCGAACCCAAGTCTCCACCCTCGGTGACCAGGTCCACGACGTGATACTCGTCGTAGAACTTGACACCGTGCTTGAGACACTGCTGGTAGAGCGTCTGCAGGATCATGTGACCCGTGCGGTCGGCGGCGAAGCACGCGCGCTTGACGGGCGCCTCCCCGAAGTTGCGGGTATGCCCGCCGAACCGGCGCTGGTCGATCTTGCCATCGGGCGTCCGGTTGAACGGCAGCCCCATGTGCTCCAGCTCGATCACCCTCTCAATGGCTTCCCTGGCGAGCACCTCCGCCACATCCTGGTCGGTCAGGTAGTCGCCACCCTTGATGGTGTCGAACATGTGCCATTCCCAGCTGTCCTCCTCCTGGTTCCCCAGGGCGGCACAGACCCCGCCCTGGGCGGCGCCGGTGTGGGAGCGGGTCGGGTACAGCTTCGTGAGGACCGCGGAATCCACGCCTGCCTTGGCGAGCTCGAGCGCGGCCCAGAGGCCCGCGCCGCCGGCACCGACGATGAGCGCGTCGTGGTCGCGGATCATGGCTTCACCGGGAAGCTGAGCGTCATGACGGCGACCGTGCCCATCACGAAGATGACGAACGCGCCGAGGTAGAGAGCCATCGTGAGCACCGTGCGGACGCCGCCCTTCGTGTAGTCCTGGACGACCGTCCGCATCCCCATGAAGGCGTGGAACACGACGAAGGACAGCATCAGCCAGTCAGCGGTCCGCCAGGCGATGTTGCCCCATCGCTCGTTGAGGATCCACTGGGCCGTCTGGTCCTTCGGGTCGTAGAGGAAGTGGACGATGATGAAGTGCGCGAGGGCGGTCACGAACAGGCCGAGGCCGGTGAGCCGCATGAGATACCAGATCGCGAGCTCCCAGCCCCCGCTGGACGGGCGGACGCGACTGGCGCGGGTGGATCGATCAGCCATCACTGGAACCTGAAGGGGGGCGCGAACCCGAAGGCCGGCGCCATGATCTGGATGAGGATCGGCAGGCCGATCAGCGCGAACAGGATCCAGTTCGCGTACCACAGCTGCTTGTGGTAGCGCGTCATGGGTGGCCAGAAGTCCATGATGATGATCCGCAGGCCGTTGAGGGCGTGGTACAGCACGGCGGCGCCAAGCAGCGACTCCACGACCCGGCCGAGCGGGCTCCCGTAGACCGTCAGGAGCTCGTCGTAGAGCGCCGGGTTGACGCTGGCGAGCCAGATGTCAAAGACGTGGAGCAGGATGAACGCCCAGATGGCGACACCCGAGATGCGGTGGAACGCCCACGCGAGCATCCCTTCACTGCCCCGATACCGCAGGAGCATGGAGCCTCCGTGTCTCCCCGAACCGCCGCTGCGGGTCGTCAGGACGCGGCTTCGACCGGTCAGCCGAGGCGCGCGATGATGGCGTCGGCGAAGGCGCTGGTGCCCGCGTCACCGCCGAGGTCGTAGGTCGTGTGCTTGCCCTCGGCGATCACCTCGCGGAGGGCGGTCTCGACCCGCTCGGCCGCCGCCTGCTCGCCGAGATGGCGGAGCATGAGGACGCCCGAGAGGATCAGGGCCGTGGGGTTGGCCTTGTCCATGCCCGCGTACTTGGGCGCAGAGCCGTGAACCGGCTCGAACACCGACGCCTCGGTCCCGATGTTGGCACCGGGCGCGACGCCCAGCCCGCCGACGAGGCCGGCACACAGGTCGCTGACGATGTCCCCGTACAGGTTCGGGAGCACCATCACGTCGTACAGCTCGGGCTTCTGCACCAGCTGCATGCACATGTTGTCGACGATGCGGTCCTCGAACTCGACCTGGCCAGCGTAGCCCGCCGCGATCGTGCGGCAGCTCTCCAGGAACAGCCCGTCCGAGAGCTTCATGATGTTGGCCTTGTGGACGGCCGTGACCTTCCTCCGGCCGTTCGCGACCGCGTACTCGAACGCGAACTTCGCGATCCGCTCCGAGGCCGCGCGCGTGATGATCTTGATGCTCTCCGCAGCGTCCGGGCCGACCATGTGCTCGATGCCGGCGTAGAGGTCCTCTGTGTTCTCGCGCACGATCACCAGGTCCACGTCCTGATAGCGCGTGTCGAGGCCCTTCATGGACCGGGCCGGTCGCAGGTTCGCGTACAGGCCGAGCACCTGGCGGAGCGTGACGTTGACGCTCCGGAAGCCCGCCCCCACCGGGGTCGTGATCGGGCCCTTCAGGGCAACCTTGTTGCGGCGGATCGATTCCAGCACGTGCTCGGGAAGCGGCGTGCCGTACTGGGCCATGACCCCTGCGCCGGCGTCCTGGACCTCCCAGTCGAAGGCGACGCCTGAAGCGTCGAGGACACGGCGGGTTGCGGCCGCCAGCTCCGGGCCGATGCCGTCGCCGGGGATGAGCGTGACGTTGTAGGGCATGGGGAGGATTGTAGCCGGGGGGATCATGCCCCGGGTTGACTTCGGGCCCGTGCAGACAGGCCATTGCGCACTTCGTGTCACGCTGCGGGCCGGGCGGAGTGGCAACGAGGGGCCATCCGGCCATGACAATCTGCCGCGGTCCCTGCGGTGATACGGGTGCAACGCCCGATCCCGGAACAGGCCATCGTATCCGTGCGCCCGAACCCGGGGCGCCCACTTGTCGCCCCGCACCCGGCGGCCGGGCGGCTCAGGAGGAAGCCCGATGACACGGACCCGCTGGACGATCGTCACGGTCCTCGCGACCACGTTCCTTGTCGTCGCGTGCGGCGGGGGCGGCAACGCCACCACGGCACCTGGAGGAACCGGCCCGGTGACGACGGCCGCCCCGGTCCCCCAGGGCTCGAGCGCAGCCGGGATCGGAGGCGCCGTCACCGCGCTCGGGGACCTGACCTCCTACAAGTTCGCGATCGGGATGGCGGCCGAGGGCTCGGCCAGCTTCTCACTCCTCTCGGGCGGCGGCAGCCTGACCATCAGCGGCACCGTGATCACAAAGCCGGCGGTCGCGATGGACATGGCGATGACCACCACGGACAAGGCAGGTGCCTCGACGACATTCGCCTACCGGGTGGTCGGCGACAAGGCCTACGTGAGCATGGCGCCCGACCAGTGGATGGAGACCTCGGCTGCGGATGCCCAGAGCACCATCGACTCGTTCAAGCCCGAGAACTTCATGACCAGCTTCGGCGGCGTCGACAACCTGCAGGCCGTGGGAGACGAGACCAAGAACGGGGCTGCGACCACCCACTACAAGGGCCAGGCGCCCACCGCGATGGGATCCCTGTTCGGCCTGCCGACCGGCACCTGGACGATGGAGGCCTGGGTCGCCAAGGACGGCGGGTACCTCGTCTCGAGCGCGCTCACCGGAGAGGCGACGGAGGGCAAGTTCACGATGACGATGGACGTCACGGACCTCAACTCGCCCAGCAACACGGTGGAGGCCCCGGCCAGTTTCACGCCGATGGCCAGCTGACGACCGCCGGTTTCGAGCACCGCAGGGCAAGCCTGGGGCGGGTGCTGTGAAGTGCCCGCCCTCGCGATTCGCCGATCCGTCACATCCCGCCCGCACGACGGGCCGGAAGTCCCGTGTTCGCCTGACCACCGGGACCCGGCGTCACGCCTGAGGCGGATATCATCGGTGTCAGTCCAGGTACCCGCCCGCTGGAGGTCTCGCCCGTCGCGTGAAGATCCACGAAGCCGACGCGAAGTCGCTGCTCGTCGCCCAGGGGCTCCCCGTCCCGCCGTGGGAGGTCGCCAGGACTCCATCGCAGGCCCGCGCGGCCGCCGTGCGGTTCCTCGCCGACCCCGCCAACGCCACCGGGAAGGTCGTCATCAAGGCCCAGGTGCTGGTCGGCGGCCGCGGCAAGGCCGGCGGCGTGAAGCTCGCCGCCACCGCGGACGAGGCCGAGGACGTTGCCGCGCAGATCCTCGCGCTCGAGATCAAGGGACTCCCGGTCCGTCGCGTGCTCGTCGGTCCCGCGGCCGAGATCGTGAAGGAGTACTACCTGTCGGTCGTGCTCGACCGCGCCACCCGCCGCCTGATGTTCATCGGCTCCGCCGAGGGCGGCGTCGAGATCGAGCAGGTGGCCGTGGACAATCCGGGTGCGATCGTCTACCAGCACACGGACCCGCTGCTCGGCATGCCGGACTTCGCCGCCCGCGACCTCGCCTTCTCGATCGGGTTCGGGGCGCACTGGAAGGCCGGGGCGGCCATCGCCAAGGGCCTGCTGCGGACCCTGCTCGCCTATGACGCGGACCTCGTGGAGATCAACCCGCTGGCGGTCATCCGCGAGCACGGCGCCGATGGCAACCCGGTCGAAAGGCTGGTCTGCCTGGACGCCAAGATCACCCTCGACGATTCGGCGCTTGCCCGCCATCCGCATCTCGAAGAGCTGCGGGACCTGGACGCGGAGGACCCGACCGACATCGAGGCGCGGCGCTACGACCTGACGTTCATCAAGCTCGATGGCGACATCGGCTGCATGGTGAATGGCGCCGGCCTCGCGATGACCACGATGGACCTCGTGAAGCGTGCCGGCGGCGAGCCGGCCAACTTCCTGGACATCGGTGGAGGCGCCAAGGCGGACCGCGTCGCCGCCGCGATGCGGCTCATCCTGGCCGACCCGAATGTGAAGGCGATCCTCGTCAACATCTTCGGCGGCATCACGCGCGGCGATGAGGTCGCCCGGGGGTTGATCGAGGCCCGGGCCCAGCAGGTACGGGACGTGCCGATGGTCGTGCGGATCGTGGGCACCAACGCCGCCGAGGCGGCTGAGCTGCTGGAGGCCGCGAAGTTCGTGACGGCAGCCAGTCTGGATGAGGCGGCGGCCAAGGCCGTCGCAGCGGCGAAGGGAGCGGCGGCGTGAGCATCCTCATCGGACGGGACACGCGGCTCGTGGTCCAGGGCATCACCGGGCGCGAGGGCGAGTTCCACAGCCGGGCGATGCTGGAGTACGGCACTCCCATCGTCGCCGGCATGACGCCGGGCAAGGGCGGCCAGACGGCCCTCGACGGCCGGGTCCCCGTGTTCGACACCGTGATCGAGGCCGTGCGCGAGACCGGTGCCAACACGTCGTGCATCTTCGTGCCAGCTGGCGGAGCTCCCGACGCGGTGCTCGAGGCCGTGAACGCGGGCATCGCCACGATCTTCTGCATCACCGAGGGCATCCCGGCCCTGGACATGGTCCCGGTCGTCGAGGTGGTCCGGCGTGCCGGCGCCCGCCTCATCGGGCCCAACTGCCCCGGCGCCACCTCCCCGGGGCGCGCAAAGGTGGGCATCATCCCGGGCTCGATCCACCGCGAGGGTCGCGTGGGCGTGGTATCGCGCTCCGGCACCCTGACCTACGAGGCGGTCCAGGCGATGACGGACGCCGGGCTTGGGCAGTCCACCTGTGTCGGCATCGGGGGTGACCCCGTGATCGGGACCCAGTTCCTGGACATCCTGGAGCTGTTCGCCGCGGATCCCGAGACGGAGGCGCTGGTGCTGATCGGCGAGATCGGCGGGGCGGCGGAGGAGGAAGCGGCGGCCTGGGCGGCGGAGCACATGGCCAACGTCCCGAAGGTCGCGTTCATCGCCGGCCGGACGGCTCCGGAGGGCAAGCGCATGGGACACGCCGGCGCGATCATCTCGGGCGGCCGCGGCACCGCGGCCTCGAAGGTCACGGCGCTCGAGGCGGCCGGTTTCCGCGTCGCGAGCTCCCCGACCGAGCTACCCGCGCTGCTGCGCGAGGCCGGCTACCGGGGCTGACGCTGCGGTGCGGCCATGGCCCCTGGCGGGTCCCTGGCGCGGGAGATCGCGGACGCGGACGGCTGTCGGCCAGCCACACACGGTCTATCGGTGACCCGGCAGCGGTCGTGTCGTGAGATGGAAGGAGGACCGGCGCCTCGGCGCCCATGGGAAGCCTGATGGACCTCGTAGCTGGCGACGCTCGGGACATCGTCCTCGCCCTTTCGATCGACGACGTCGCAGCGTTCGAAGACCCCGACCGGTTCGTTGCACACCTGCCGTTGGGCGGTGGGCTCGACCCAACCTGGCTGGATCTCTTTGCCGAGGCGGTGCGAACCGTGGCCGGGCTCGACGACCTGGCGGACTTCCTCGACGCACGGACCGAGCTCGAGGGGGCGGCTGCACAGGCGGAACGCATCGTCGACCGGGTGGACCCCGCCTGGATCGAGTTGGTGGCCCAGGTCCGGGAGGACCAGCTGGGCGCCCTCGCCGGGCGCTGGATCGAGCTGCTGGAAGAGGAGCTGGGTCTCCTCCCGCGGGAGGAGAAGCGCTGGATCCGGGACCTGGCGGGTCGGATCGTCGCCTTCTGCCGCTTCTCGGTGGGTGCGCGCGACGTGGTCTTCGCCTGGGCCGTCTGAGCGTGCGGCCCGGGGGTCCGAACTGCCCGCCGAGGCAAACCTTCCGGCCCTCGCAGGCGTGCGGGCGGCACCCCATCCTGCCCGCATGACAGCCGCCGACCCCACTCCCGATGCGTTCCCCCCGCTCGCCGACCCACCGCTTGCCGAGGGGAGCTGGGCGGTCGCCGGGCCACTGATGCACCGCGGCTTCAAGATCCTCAACCGCTGGTTCATGGTCCCCATCCACCGGGCGGGCCTCGGTGCCTGGATCTCCACCCCCATCGGGGGCTACATGCTGCTGCTGCGGGTCCGCGGCCGGAAGAGCGGCGTCATGCGCGAGACCCCGCTCAGCTACCTTGTCGCCGAAGGTGCCGCCTGGGTGCTGGCCGGCTTTGGGCCCCGAACCGAGTGGTACCGCAACCTGCTCGTCGACCCGCACGTGGAGGCCTGGCTGCCCGGCGGCCGCCATGCCGGGATCGCCACCGAGGAGCGTGACCCGGCGGTCCGG
>DATCGK010000342.1:0-2188 GCA_036508975.1 Candidatus Limnocylindrales bacterium | reverse complement strand
GTGCGCGACGAGCTGGACCTGCCCGTGGAGCTCATGGTCCGGCGCTCGACGGCCCTGGTCGGGACCGGGGGGTCCCGGGCCGATACCGGGCGCCCGCTCCCGCGCTCACGCTAGCCCGACGATCGCCTCGTCACCGGGCCTTGCATGCCTCGGCGACCCGGGCTACCCCTCCGACTTCCGCGACGGCCGTTGGATGAAGCGTCAGGGGAGGGACCCATGCAACGTCGACCTGCTCGTTCCGTGCGTTCGGTGCTCGTCTCGTTGGCACTCGTGGCGGTGGGTTTCGCGCCGGCCGCACCGCTTGCCGTCGCCAAGGACGGCCCCGGGGAAGTCCCCGAAGAACGGCCCGTTGGGCCACTTCAAGCACATCCTTGAATCTCGTGCCCGACACGCACATCGTCACGCTCATGCTGGAGAACGACGTGCGGACCATCTGGACGCGCGACCGCGACTACCGCCGATTCCCGCGGATCGAGGTCCGGGACCCCTTCGCGTAGGCGAGGCCGCCGGGCCTCAGGCCGGTCCCGATCCCGCGCCGCGGTTGGCCACGGCCACGTTCGGCTGGTCCCACTGCACGACGACGGTCTGGGGCCTGGCCGGATCCACCCGGACGGGCAGCGTCCCCTGCAGGCGGTTCAGCATGACGAGGGGCACGATCTCCTTCACCTTCACCCGGTACGGACTGCGGCCGATGACGGTGACCAGGAGGTCCATCTCCACCTGTGGCTGGCCGTTGATCAGTACCCCGGTCTGGCGCAGGCCCATGATCTGGCCCGTCCCCGCCACGCCGATTGCGCTGATCCGGTCGGTCGCGGCTGCGCGCCGTAGCAGGACGACCGCGACGACGACGAGGACGATGCCGGTGGAGCCCAGGATCCCCGCGGCGATCAGCATCCCTTCGCGGCCGCCGGGCGCGAAGCCGGCCAGCAGCCAAGACCCGCCCGCGAGCGCGAGCTCGAAGAGCGCCACCAGGAGCAGGACCCGGCCGGACCGCCGGCCCGTCGTCGAGCTTCGGTACATGAGTGCCTCCATGGACGGTTTCCATGAGCGTTTCGTCAGGCCTCGGCGGCGATCTCCCCCGGGAGCCAGAACCAGCGCAGCGCCTCGAGGTCCGGGCCGATGTCGAGCGGGCTCGGGGCCTCGTCGGGCGGACGTGGCAGATCCGCGAGGAGCGTTCGCGCCTCCGCCAGGTAATCGGCCAGACGTGACTCGGGCTCACGGTGCCGATGCGCGGCATAGCGCATCACGCCGTCGTCGTAGCGGATCGCCGCGAGCGAGAGCGGCGGCTCGACGACCCCGCCGCGGTGGCTCCAGAGGCCGCTCGCCGGGTCGAATCGATACGCAGGGAGGAGCCGCCAGCCTTCGGATGCCACCAGGTCGACCGCGTCGAGGACGTACGCGAAGACTGCCTCGCTGATGAAGTAGTTGAAGTTGACTCGAACCCAGCCGGGCTTGATCCCCTCGCAGCCGCGCGCGATCTCGCGCTCGAAGGCGTGCGAATGCTCCAGGTCGATCCCGAGCAGCCGGTGGCCGTACGGGCCTGCACATGAGCAGCCGCCGCGCGCCTGGATTCCGAAGAGGTCGTTGAGCAGCGCGACCAGGTAGTTGTGGTGGAGATAGCGGGCCGGCTCGTCGCCCCGCCGATGGCGCACGACGAACGAGACGATCGAGAGCCGCTCGGCGCGCGGGTTGCCCAGGATCTCGAGGTTCGGGTTGGCCGACCATCGGGTGATCGCCCGGTGGATGAACGACTCTTCGCGCGCACGGATCGCCTCGACGCCGACCGCCTCCTTCAGCCCGAAGACGAGACCGGCCCGGATCGATTCGACGATGGCGGGCGTGCCGCCCTCCTCGCGCTGCTCGACGTCGGCCAGGTAGAGGTGCTCGGACGGGTTGACGTAGGCGACCGTCCCGCCGCCCGGCACGGACGGGACGCGGTTCCGGAAGAGCGCTTTGCGCGCCACGAGCAGCCCGGGGGTGCCCGGGCCGCCGATGAACTTGTGGGGCGAGATGAAGATCGCGTCGAGGCCGTCCCCGGCCATGTCGATGGCGACGTACGGCGCCGCCGCCGCGTAGTCCCAGCAGGCTAGCGCACCGTGCGCGTGGAGGATCGCGCTGATCCCGCGCACGTCGGACAGGATCCCGGTGACGTTCGAGGCCGCCGAAAAGGAGCCGATCTTCAGCGGGC
>DATCGK010000341.1:0-7045 GCA_036508975.1 Candidatus Limnocylindrales bacterium | reverse complement strand
CCGTTCCCGCGGTGGAGATGACGTCGAGCCCGACCTCGTTGCACAGCTCGTTGGCCCGCGCGACGAGCTCGATGTCGAAGATCGCGCAGTTCGAGCCGAAGCCGGCGATCGCCTCGTACTCCGGGCCGTCATAGGTGTCGGTGACGCGGTAGCGGCCCTCGAAGGCGGTCTCGGGCTTGCACCGGATTGCGCAGGCATAGCAGGAGCGGGTGCCGCTCCGGATGGCCTCGTACGCATGCCAGCCGATCCCCTCGACCTGCTCGAACGATCCCAGCCGGAAGTTCCGGGTGGGCAGGATCCCGGCCGCGTTCAACCCGTCCGTGAGCCCGGGCGTCCCCTTCGTGCGCAGGTCCCAGCTCTGCGGGTGCTCGGCGACGGTCTTCGACAGCCGCTTGCCGATCTCGGCCAGCGCCTGCGGGTCGTGGGCGAGCTCCGCGTAGCGCCGGGAGCCTTTCACGGCGATGGCACGCACGTTCTTGGAGCCCATCACGGCGCCCATCCCGGTCCGGCCGTTGTAGTGGCGCAGGTCGTTCATGATCATCGCGTAGGGGACCAGGTTCTCCCCGGCGCGCCCGATCTGGAGCACCCGGGCAAGCTTCTCGCCGGTCTCCTCCCGGATGGCCGCCTGCACGGTCGGCGGATCCTGGCCCCAGAGCGCGCGCCCGTCGCGGATCTCGGCCGCGCCGTCCCGGACCCACAGCCAGACGGGCTCCGGCGATCGCCCGGTGAGGATGATCGCGTCGAACCCTGCCATCTTGAGCTCGGGGCCCCAGTAGCCGCCGGCCTCGGACTCCCCGAACCCCCCGGTGAGCGGCGACCGTGCGATCGCGCTGAAGCGCGTCGCGGTCGAGAGCGGCGCCCCGGCGAGAAGGCCGGCGGCGAGGACCAGAACGTTGTCGGGGCCCAGGGGGTCCGCCCCGGCGGGCATCTCGCGCAGCAGGTGGTAGGCGGCCAGGGCCTTGCCACCGGGGTAGCGGCGATAGAACGCCTCGTCGAACGTCTCGACGGCGGTCGTGCCCCGGGTGAGATCGACGCGGAGGATCGCCCCGTTGCTGCCGAATGCCATCGAAGCCCTCCGCGCCTGCCCTCGCCGACGCGGCGGCGAGTCGCTTTGCCTACATCATGCCCCGCCGGCGGCCCCGGTGTCGTCGTCGGGCGCTGCACGTCCCGAGGCGCGCGTCGCGTCCAGGAGGCGCCGGGCACGCTCCTCGACGTCCCGTCCCGACCCGGCCCCCGTGTCGACGACCACCAGCCCGTCCTCCGTCGCCACGATGTGCCCGCGCACCCGCGCCTCGGTCTGCACGATCGCGGCCACGTCCGCGTCGACCGGGGACGTCATCACCCGCTCCGTGACGTCGCACTGACGGATGCGTCCCTCGAGCAGGATGGCCAGGCGGTCACCCAGCCGGGCGGCCTCGTGCAGGTGGTGCGTCACGAGCACCAGCGTCGTGGGCGCCTCGACCCGGAGCCGCTCGAAGTCATCGAGGAGCTGCGCTCGCGTCGTGCCGTCGAGCGCCACGAACGGCTCGTCCAGCAGGAGCAGGTGCGGGTCCAGCACGAGCGCTCGGGCAAGGCTCGTCCGCTGCGCCTCGCCGCTCGAGAGCTGGCTGGCCGGACGGTCCCGCAGGTGGGCGATCGCCAGCCGCTCCAGCCAGTGCTCGACCCGCTCGCGGGTTTCCGCCGCGCCGACGCCACGGAAGCGCAGGCCCGCCGCGACGTTCCCGAACACCGAGGTGGACAGGAGCAGCGGCGCGGGGAACACCAGCCCGATCCGTCGCCGGTAGGCCAAGTCCCGGGCGGGGACGACCGGAGCGCCCTCGAAGACCATCGAGCCCCGGTCCGGGCGCAGCAGGCCGGCCAGCGCCAGGAGCAGCGTGCTCTTGCCGGCGCCGTTCGGACCGACGATCGCGAGCGTCTCGCCCTTCCGGATCGTGAGCTCGTCCACGGCCAGGATCCGGCGGTTCGCGCGCGTGACCACGAGGTCGCGCACCTCGAGCAGCGCGGTCCCGGGCCTGCCGGCGCCGTTCGTGGCGCGGTCGGCGGTGCCGGGAGCTGGCGTCACCGTCGCGGCCCGCGCTGCTGCGCCCACGTCAGGATGCCGTTGATGATGAATGCCAGGGCCAGCAGCACGAGACCCAGGACGATGGCGTTGCCGAACTCGCCGCGCCCCGTCTCGAGCACGATCGACGTCGTGAGCACGCGGGTCTCGTGGGCGATGTTCCCGCCGACCATCATCGCCGCGCCGACCTCGGAGATGACGCTCCCGAAGGCCGCCATCACGGCGGCCAGCAGCGGCAGGCGCGCCTCGCGCCACAGCCACCAGACCGTCTGCCGGCGCGACGCCCCCAGTCCCTGCAGCTGGAGGTGCAGCTGCGGATCGAGCTGGCCCAGGCCCGCGACGGTCAGCCCCGTCACGACGGGAACCGCGATCACGACCTCGGCGATCACCATCGCACCCGGCGTGTACATGAGGCCGAGCCCGCCCAGGATGCCGCTCCGCCACAGGAGGAGGGCGATGAACAGGCCGGCGACCACCGGCGGCAGGGCCATCCCGGTGTTCACGACGCTGAGTACCAGGTGGCGCGACCGGAACCGGGACAGGGCCAGCCACGTGCCGATTGGCAGCCCGATCAGCAGGCTGATCAGCGTGGCGGCCCCAGAGACCGCCAGCGACAGCAGCGTGATCTCGACGAGGTCGCTACTCATGGCATGTTCCAGATCACGCCGCTCGCGTGGGGATCGGCCGGCAGATGGCCGGCGCGATCAGGGTGCCGTCAGGGTGCTCTCCACCTTCCCGGCATCCGGGACGAAGAGCTGCTGGCCGTACTTGTCGACACCGTAGCCGCCGATGACCTTCTGCCCCGCGGGGGACAGGACGTACTCCGAGAATGCGGCGGCGCACGCGGCATTGACCTTGGGCCACTTGTCAGGGTTGACCTGGATCACGTGGTAGATGTTGAGCAGGGACGGGTCGCCGCTGTCGACCATGGGCGCGAGGTCCAGGTTCGCCTTCGAGGCCAGCCAGGTCGCGTTGTCGGTCAGGGTGTAGCCCTTCTTCTCCGAGGCGATCTGCAGCGTGGCGCCCATCCCCTGGCCGGACTTGATGTACCAGGCAGGATCCGGTGTGATCCCGGCGGCCTTCCAGATGGCGAGCTCCTTGGCCTCGGTGCCGGAGCCGTCGCCACGGGAGACGAAGGTGGACTTCGCGTCGGCGATCTTGGTGAAGGCGTCCTTGGCCGAGGTCATGCCTTTGATCCCCGCGGGATCGGCCGGCGGCCCGACGACCTCGAACATGTTGTGCATCAGCAGCTGGCGGTTCACGCCGTAGCCGCCGTCCATGAACGTCTTCTCGGCGGCCGGCGAGTGGACCATCAGCACGTCCGCGTTGCCATCCTGGCCCAGCTTGAGCGCCGCGCCGCTGCCCACGGCCACGGTCTTGACCTTGCAGGCGGACGCCTGCTCGAAGGCCGGGACGAGGACGTCGAGGAGCCCGGAATCCTGGGTGGAGGTCGTCGTGGCGAGGATGAGGTCACCGGATGCCGCGATGGTGGCCGCGGGGGTGGCGGAGGCTGCGGGAGTGGTGGCCGCCGGGGTGCTCGCGGGCGCCGGCGATGCCGCCGTGCCGGAGCAGGCGGCGAGCAGCGCCGCAAGCATCACCGTGCCGACCGCCATCGTCGCGCGGCGCGGCGCGCGTCGATCCATCCCCGTTGCGATCATCCGTGACCCCTTGTGTTCAGCTGGTTGCGCGACGCCTCGATGGTGGCCGCCGGCAGATCATAGGGGGTCCCCCCGCGGCTAGGAGACCCAGGCGAGACCCAGGCGCGCCAGCGTCTCCGGCGTCGGGTTGCCGCTCTGGCCGTCCCAGCCCGCGAGACGGTAGTACTCGTCCAGGGCGCCCTCGATCACCACCGGGTCGAGTGCGACGCCGCTGGTGGGGCCGGTGCCGGTGAGCGGCTTGTAGAACTTCGCGGGCAGCCGGTCGTTCCTGCGGTCGATGCCCTCGCGGGCGTTGAACGCGCGGAGCATGTTGATCCGCCGTTCGCCGATCTCGATCAGCTCATCCATGTCGAAGTCCGTCCAGCCGGTGACGGCCTTCACGGCGTCGACCGTCTCCTGCGGCCCGAACAGCGTCCAGGAGGGGCCCCACACGAACTGGCACAGGTCCGCCGTGTCCAGGAACGAGTAGAACTGCTGCGTCTTGAGGGCGTACCGCACCTTGTCCGGCCCGAGCGAGTCGTACGGCAGCCGCTCGTCGAAGCCGAGCAGCGCCAGCCGCTCCATGTAGAGGTCCGCCGCGCCCTCCTCGATCATCCCGTCGTGCTCGGACGACTGGTGGTCCGCGCCGAACGGGTTCACCGCGTAGATGACGCCCAACGACCGCTTCGCCTGGGGCATGTGGGCCGGCGCCTCGGCACCCTTGGCCGTGATCAGGAGCTCCTGGCCCTTGCCCAGCATGTCGGCGGCGCGCCGGGAGCCGTTGGCGAGGATGTCCCCGATGCCCTCGCGCGCGGCGATCATGTCCGTCAGGCGCACCATCGCGGCCGTGTCGCCGAACGGGGCCGGGAACCCGATCTCGGCCTCGGACAGCAGGCCGTGCTCGTAGCAGTCCATCGTCCAGGCGACCGTCGCTCCGGCGCCGATCGTGTCGAGGCCGTTCTCGTTGCAGATCTTGTTGGCCAGCGAGATCGCGTGGAGGTCGTCCACGCCGCAGTAGGACCCGAAGACGGCGGCCGTCTCGTACTCCGGCCCGCCGTGACGCTCCTCCACCGGGCGGCCTTCCCACTCCGTCTCGACCGCGCGCTTGCAGCGCACGGCGCACGAGTAGCAGGTCTCCCGCGCCTTCAGGATCGTCGCCGTCATCGTCGGGCCGGAGATCGCCTCATAGCCCTCGAACTGGCCGGCGGCGTAGTTGAACGTCGGCAGGCCGCCGGCGGCGTTCTGGCCCTCGAGCACGCTCTCGGTCCCGTCCGTGCGGAGGCCGAGCACGTCGCCGTTGTTCGGGATCTCGTTGGCGCCCCACTTCGCGAGCCGGCCGAACGCCGCGGCGTCGGCCATCGGAACCTTCCGGTTCCTGCCGCGCACGGCGACCGCCTTGAGGTTCTTGGAGCCCATCACGGCACCCATGCCCGTCCGGCCGTTTGCCCGGTTGCCCATGCTCATGATCGCGGCCAGCCGGGCACCCCGCTCGCCTGCGGGTCCGATCGCGGCGACTTCGACCTTGCTGTCGGCGAGCTCCTCCTTGAGGAGGTCGGTCGTCGCGGACGTGGTCTTCCCCCACAGGTGGCCCGCCGGCCGCAGCTCGGCCTCGCCGTCGTGGACCCACAGGTAGACGGGCTCGGGAGACCGCCCCTTGATCACGATCCCGGTGAAGCCGGCGAACCGCAGCTCCGCCGGGAAGAACCCGCCGCCCTGGCTGTCGCCGATGCCGTCCGTCAGCGGGGAGCGGGCGCTGATCGTGATCCGGCTCTGGCCCGCGATCGGGGCCCCGGTGAGCAGGCTGTCCATCATCGTCAGGACGTTGGCCGGGTCCAGGCCATCCGTCCCGGCGGGAACGTCGCGCAGGATGTAGTAGAGGCCCATGGCGGACCCGCCGAGATACGTCCGATAGAACGACTCGGGCGGGTTCTCGATCTCGATCGCCCCGGTGGAGAGGTTCACGTGGAGGATGCGGCCAGTGAACTCGCTCGACATGTGCTGCCTCGGTCCGGTGTGTCGAGGCGATCGCCTCTCGTGGCCGACAGCATACTCACTCGTTGGGCCGCTGGCGCGAAGTGACCCAGGCCAGCGCGTAGGCCGGGATCCGCAGCCAGGCGGACCCGTTGCGCGTTGCCAACTTGCCGCACCCGTGGATACCACTCTGCCGGATCGCCTCAGGCTGAGACCGGCATCCATGCCGGTCTCGCGACGCACGGCTGAGCTACAGCCTGCCCCCCTCGGCGGCGGCGCGCTCCGCGATGACGAGGCTCCCGAGCGGTCCCGCCATGCCGCCCAGGCCGGCCGGCACGACAAAATGGTGGTCCGCGTGCTCCGGCAGGCCCGGGTAGCCGCCGAGGCGATCCGCCAGCGCCGCCCGGGTCGCCGGCACCAGGCCCGGCATGGAGCCAAGGCCACCCCCGACGACAATCCGCTCCGGTGCCAGGGCGTAGACGATCGAGCTCACCCCTGCTGCGAGGTACCAGGCCACGAGCGCAACGGCCGCCTCCCGCTCGGTGCCGTCGAGCTCCTCGGCCCGCCGCCCGAACCGGGTGGCGACGGCAGGGCCGCTCGCCATCCCCTCGAGGCAGTCACCGTGGAACGGGCACACCCCCGCGAACGCGTCGCCCGGCCGGCGCGGGACCATCACGTGGCCCATCTCCGGGTGCCCCAGGCCCGGGAGCAGGCGGCCGTCGATGACGGCACCCCCGCCGATCCCCGTGCCCACGGTGAGATACACGAACGAGCCCAGGCCCCGCGCAGCCCCCCACCTCCCCTCGGCCAGGGCGGCAGCGTTGACGTCCATGTCGAAACCCACCGGCACCCCAAACGCGGCCGTGAACGGGCCGATCATGTCCGTCCGGGACCAGCCCGGCTTGGGAGTGTTGGTGATGAACCCGTATCGGGGATGCCCCCGCCGCAGCTCGACCGGCCCGAACGAGGCGACGCCGATCGCGGCCAGGGAGATCCCGCCAGCGACCGCGTCACGGAAGAAGCGCACCGCGGCGGCGAGGGTCGTGGCCGGATCCGTGACCTCGATCCGGGTCGTGCGGAGGATCGCGTCAGGGCCCGTCCCGATCACGCACACGAACTTGGTGCCGCCACCCTCAACCCCGCCGAGCATCGCGGCGACGGTCATTCACAGGCCCTCAGAGCGTGGTGACCACATCGATGACCCTGCCTTGGCGGGCCGACTGCTGCGCGGCCGGCATGACTCCGAGCATATGGCGTGCATAAGGGTCGATGTTCGCGCGAACGGCGGTGGCGGTCGCCCACACCGCCCCTACCATTGCCATCGATGGTGGTGACGAATATGCACGCGCCCGAAGAGGGTGTCGCCCGTCGTCGCGGC
>DATCGK010000340.1:0-9130 GCA_036508975.1 Candidatus Limnocylindrales bacterium | reverse complement strand
GCCGGCGCAGGACGACCAGGGGCAGGATCACGCGGCCGTATTCGCTCTGCTTGTAGTCACCGCGGAGCAGGTCGGCGATCGACCACACGAGGCCTGCGTGGTTGTTGATCGTCGCCCGTGCCTCGGTCATGCGCCTCCCGTCTCCTACGCCTGCAGTGCCTTGAGCGTCTTGCCCGTGGCGTCCTTCCACTCGGTTCGCCCGTTGGCGGCGGCTCCGAGCATCACCGCGGCGGCCGTCGACGGTGAGCTGAACGGGTAATCCTGAGCCAGCGCAAGGGTGTCGGTCGCATCGACCAGGACCCCGCTGGCAAGCAGTGCCGCGCGTTGCGTGCGGATGTACTGGTGCAGGGAGCCGGTCTCCATCTTGGCCGCCTTCGAGCCCTGGTAGACCACGAACCCAGTCTCCGTGTCTCGGCCTTGCGCGGTGATGCCGCGCCCCTTCAGGTAGAGCAGCGGGCGCGTGTCGTCAGCCTTGGCGGGCGGCGGGGTGAAGGCATCGACGCCGAGCAGCGGGTACACGAGGAGCATCTCCTCGAGAAACGCCTCGGCCTCGGCACGGTCCGACTCAGAGAGCGATGGCGCCGCGGGTGCGGAACTGTTCTCGATCTTGGCGCGCTTGGCCGCTTGTGCCATCGCGACGAGACGGGACTCCAGGTAGCGGACGTGCGCCTTGTTGAGGTTCTCGTCCTTGCTCGTGAAGGCGATCGCGCGGGTCCAGAACTCCTTGGCTCCGGGGCCGCTGAAGTGCTGGTTGATCCTCGTGACCAGCACGTCCGCCTCGCCGATGTAGGCGCGAGCGAGGCCGTCATCGGTAACGCCTGTCAGGACGTAGACGCCGGGCTTGCCGAAATCATCGCGGGAACGTGCCCGTACCCAGTCCGGCCGGGCGAAGTCGATCGCGCGCCCGGTCCAGTTGGACTTCTCGATGAGCCTGATCCCAAGCGGTGTCCCGTCGGCCAGGAAGATGCGGATGGTGGCTGCCCCCATGGCCAGACAGGGTAGCGGTCCGGGTGACCGCCGGAGCGTCCTTGGCGGCGTGGCGTCTCGTGAACCAAGTCCCTCGTCGGTGGCGGGCACAGCCGACGAAGGACGTCAGCCACGGACATGTCCGGCACGTAGTCAGTGCGGTGAGATGACCGACGTACGATTCAACCTGGTGAACATGGCGCGCCCCTCCTCGCTGGCGCACCGGCCGGTCAGCCCAGGATCACGTTGAGCGCGCCGGGGCGGACCCGCGCATCCAGCGAGGCGGCCGGGAACGGGTCGCCGTCGACTTCGGTCGGGCCGGCCGGGATCACCTCGACCTGGATGTGGGTCCCGGCCAGGCGCACGGCCGCGCCCGACGGCGAGAACCCCGCCGCGGCGGCCGTCATCAGCTCCAGCGCACCGCGGATCCCGCCCAGGACCCCGCCCCGCGGCAGCACGAAGACGTGCAGGAGCCCGTCGTCGGGCTCGATCGGGAGCCGCGGTCGCAGCACGCCGGGGATCGCCTCGCCGCAGTTCGCCACAAGGACGACCACCGACTCGAGTTCGGTCCGGACGCCGTCGATGGTGAGGATCGTGGGCCGCGGCTTCAGGTGCCCGAGCAGGCGGCTCGCCGCCAGGAAGTACGCCGCGATGCCGTACCTGTGCTTCATCTCCTGCGAGGTCGCCGCGATCAGCTCCGCGTCGAACCCCGTCCCGCAGGCGACGATGAACGGGAGCGGATCGAGCGGGAGCGTCGCGGACGCGGGCCCGGACCCGATTGCGGCCGGCGATGCTGTCAGCCGCACCTCCCCCGTATCAAACCGACTCGGCCGGCCCGTGGCCAGCGCCGCCACGGCGGCATCGAGGTCCCTGGGCACGCCGATCGCGGTCGCGTACAGGTTCCCGGTTCCGCACGGCACGATCCCCAGCGGCACCCCAGTGCCGGCCAGCGCCCCGGCGGCATCGCGGATCGTCCCGTCGCCGCCCGCGATCGCCACGACGGACGACCCGTCGCGGACCGCGGCCTGGGCCGCTTCCCGGATGGCCTGCGGGTCACCTGTCTCCACGACCACCACATCGCGGTGGCCGCGGCTGGTGAGGGCCGCGGTCGCGGTGTGGACGATCCGGCGCCGGGCCCGCTCGTCGCGGACCCGGGACGCCAGCGGGCTGACGATGAGGGTGGCGAGATCGGGATCGGGAGGCGTGGTCACGACACAGATGATCGGGCCTCCGGCGGCCAGTCGCTCGGCATCGCGGGGCCCACTCAACGCCGGCGCCCTCGAACCGTTACCATCCGCCGATGGATCGCGCGTCCCAACCGATCAAGCCCGGGCGGACGGGCGCCTCGCGTTCCGGGCCGTCCTCGTGATCGACGGAGACCCACCCGGCACGGGGGTCCTGGATCACGAGCTGACCCGGCGTCGGTTCCTCGCGCTCCTCGGTTCGGCGATGGCGGCCGGCGCGCTGGCCTCCTGCGCACCCACCACGCCCTCGCGGAGCGCGGCCACCGTCGCGACGCCGTCCGCGTCCCCCGTGCCAACCGCCGGCCCCACTGCGACCGCCGCCCCGACAGGGTCCTACGAGACCCTGCGGCGCCTGCAGGCGATCATCCGTGGGAGCCCGGACCATCTCGGCGCGCTCGCGGCCGTCGCAGTTGCCGGCAAGGATCCCGCCGCGATCGTCCGCTTCGTGCAGGAGTACATCGCCGTCCTGCCCGCCACCGCGAGCGGCGCCGACCCGACGACCGACGTCCGCTGGGGACAGCGCGCGGCGCTGCGAGCCGGGGCGGGCACCCTGCGCGAGCGCGCGGACCTGATCCTCGAGATGCTCCGGCAGGCGGGCCTGGACGGCCGGATCGTGACGGTTCCGCGCCCCGCGGCCGATCCGCCGACCCGTCCGGTGGTGCCGGCGTTCGCGCCCGACCCGGCCGCCGTCGCGGCGCTGTGGGATGGCGTCGACCCGGCCCACCCGCCCGTGGGTTCGGCGGCGGACGATGCCGCAGCCCGCGCCGACGCAACGACGAAGCGGCTCCTTGGGGCGCTGCCGGCGGAGCTCCGGACCGCGCGCCTGCTGAGCGCCGCGCCGGGCGCGACCATCCCGGCCGTCGAGTTCCAGCACGACGGCGTGACGTCCTGGGCGACCGGGCTCGGCGGCGAGCCGATCCTGACGACGAAGCCGGACGGCCTCCTCGGCGCGTCCGACGCCGTGATTCCCGCGGTCTCGGTCGCGGTCTCGGTCGCGCTCAACCCGCCAGCCGGCGCGACCGTGGACCGGACGGTGCTGCACGAGGTTCTCCGCGGGGACTGGACGGCCGACCAGGTCGCAGGCCGCCAGCTGCTGCTGGGGTTTGCCGCCGCAGGATCCCCGGCCGAGGCGCTCCGGAGGGATCGCACGGCGTCGCCCATCCGCCAGCCGGTGCTGCGCCTGCTCTCGGCGGAACCGCTGGGCGACGCCGCGTCGATCGTGGCGGGCACGTACGTCAGCACAGCGGGGGGCCTGGTCGCTGCGTCACCCGACGACCCGAGCCGGGTGATCGGCCCGCTGGGGCGGCTGGCGGTGCCCGCGGCCGCCGGCACCGCCGGACCGTCGGTCGCGGTGCTCGAGGGATCCGTGAGCGCCGCCTCCTTCCCGGACATCGAGCTGCGCCTCCAGGCGCATCGCCCCGACGGCACCTCCGTCGAGGGCCTCGTCGCCGGCGACTTCCTGGTCACCGAGGGGGGCGACCCGCAGGCCGTGACCGTGATCGCCAACTCCGCTCCCGCGGAGACGCGCGTCCTCGTCGTGTACGACACCAGCGGCAGCGTCACGGACTTCTGGGGGAGCCCCGCCCGCCGCACGGCCTTCGAGGCCACCCTGGTCAAGACGCTCGTCGATGCGGCCGCCGTGGACCCGTTCGTCGTCCAGGTGATCGGCGTTGGCGACCACGCCGTCGACGACGGATGGGCGAGCCCGGACGCGGCGGTGCTGACGGCCGCGCTCGGGGCGGTGGCCTCCAACTCGGACGTGTGGCTGACGCTCGGCGCGTCCGTGCCGGCGTCGGGTGCGGCCGCCGTCCTGCTGGTCAGCGACAACGAGGCGCAGGACCTGCCGAGCGACATCCCGGGGTTCCGCCGGTCGCTGCGGGCCTCGGGGGTCCCGGTCGCGTGTCTGCCCGTCGGCACCGTCGACGAGGCGACCACGAAGCTCATCCTGGCGGACTCCGGGGGCCCCAGGCTGGCGCCCGGCGCCCCCGACCTGGCGGCGAAGCTTGGCTTGTTCATCGGCGACAGCGTGGCCGTGGCTGTCGCGACGAACTACAGGCTGCGGTACCGGGCTCCGGTCGAGGGGCCGGCGACCCGCGCCGTGACGGTTGCGATCGAGGGATCCCCCGTCGCTGCACTGCAGGTCCCGTACATTGTTCCGGCGGAGGCGGACAGGGCCGCGCCATCGGGCATCGCCGGGATCTACCTGACGATCCGGGTAGGGGACACCGAGACCGTGCGCCGGCTCGGCGGCGTCCGGACGTCGTCCCGGGGCGTCCCCGACGATCCCTCGAACGCCGCCGCCATTGCCGAGGCGGCCATCGCCATGGACGGCCTCCACACCATCAGCTTCGAGCCGGCGACGGCCACGACGGCACACCTGCTCGATGACGTGATCGGTGCCGCGCTGACCGCGCAGCCGGTCGAGGAGGCATGGGCCACCGGACCGGATGCCATCGTCGCCGCCGGGGCCGGCTGGCGTCGCTACCCGGCAACCCTCGCCTGGCTCAGCGACCCCGTGGCGGGTGGGGCCGGCGCGGTGGCGACGCCGGACGGGCTCAGGGTGACGATCCTGTCGGACGTGATCGAGCCGGACGGTCTCACCCAGTGGTCGGATGTGGTGCCGGCTCTCAACCGTGCGGTCGGAGCCGGACCCGACACCTCGGCCGCTTTCGGGTCGGCGATGCGGGCCACGGTCGGGGCGAGCCTCCGCGAGGCGGAGGTGTTCGGCCTGAGCGCGGCCGGTGAGATCGGCACCGCGGACCTGGTCGTGGTCCCGGCGCTGGCGTTGGCGGATGCCGTGGCGGCGTGGAGCCCGGCCCAGCGGGCCGCCCTGTCGCCCATGCTCGACGAATACGCAGCATTCCACCGCCTCGTGCCGGCATCCGGCGACATCGCGGCCATGTGGGTGGTGGACCCCGACACCGGCTCGACCACGGCCGTCGGCGCGGACGGGCGAGGGTCCGGCACGATGCTCCCGAACTGTCTGACCCCTGCCGACAACAACGAGGCGACGGCGTTCATCTCGGTCTCGATCGCGCTCATCTCCGCGGCCTGCCTCGCCCTCGGTGGAGGGCCCATCGGAGAGCCCAGCTTCGGGTGCGTGGGCGCGGACGTGTTCGGGGCGGTCTCGGCCGGCCTGTCCGCCTTCATCGCGCCGCCTGACGTCCCGGGCTCCGCGTTCGGCGCCTTCTCCTACGGCGTGGGCCTCGCCGCCGGTGGCATCGGGTCGGCCGCCGGCCGGACGATCATCGCCGTCCTGATGCTGATCGCCGGGCTGCTCGTCAGCGGTCGCTGCTGACCGGTCGAGCCGGAGCGCGGGGGCGCGATGAGGAGGCCGGGACGACCGAACCGCGGGGAAGCCTTCGCTCCGACAACAGCGGGGGTGGCTGCCGATTGCGCGCTGCCGCGGATCCAGCGATGATCCGGCTCCAGTCTCGCACGGGGCCTTCGCGTATCCTCGACCGGCACGGGGGTGACCACCCGCCCGGCATGAGGAGCGAGACGATGATGTCCCGGGGCGGAAAGGATGAGGCGACAACACCCGTGCGTACCGGCGACGTGCCAGGGGACCTGAGGACGAGGATCGCCGCGCCGATCGCCGCCACGGCTGACCTGTCGGATCGGGCGGGGCTCGGGCTGGCGCTGCGGCGCGGCACGGCCTGGCTTGGTTCGGACGTGGCGGTCGAGGAGGACAGGGTTCGCCGCCTCTCGGAGTTGGCGCCGGTCCTGGCCGAGCCGGTTGGACGGCACGGGCGGCGAGTGGAGTACCGCATGCTCAACGGTGTCCGCGAGGCGGCTGACACGAACCTCCGGGACCTCGCGCTCCGCTACGAGCTGACGGTCATGGGCGGGCGGCCCATCGGGTCCGAGGCCGCCAAGACCTTCGGCCACGTCCACGTTCGCCCGCCGGGTGCCGCGTTCGGCTACCCGGAGGTGGTGGAGGTCGTCCACGGGGAGGCGGGGTTCCTTGTTCAGGATCTCCGCCAGGGCCCCGACGGTCCGTTGAGCACCATGGCCTGGCTGGTCCGGGCCCGCCCCGGTGACTGGGTCATCCTGCCGCCCGAGCTCGCCCACACGACGATCGACCTGGGGGCCGGCCCCCTCGTCTTCAGCGACGTGATCGACCGCCGCGCAGCCGGCATCTACGCCGGCGTGGCGAAGGCCGCGGGTTTCGCCTGGCAGGTCCGCCGCGACGGACGGCTGGTCCGCAACCCGCACTACGCGGACGTCCCGCGGCTGATCGAGATCGATGCGGCCGACTGGTCGGGTCCGGCCGCCGGGGTCCTGTACCGGATCTTCCGGCAGGATCCGGGCGCGTTCGCCTGGCTCTCGGATCCGGCCATGTTCCCGGTCGTCGCGCCGGCCCTCTGGGAACGCGTTCGCGACGCGATCGGCACACCGGGCGCCTGACTGAACCGGACCGGGCGCCTGAACGGGCCGGCCCGGGCACACGTCGTCGTGCCACCCGCCACCATTCGACACCCGCCGCCATTCGACCTTGACACCGGCACCCCTTCGACTCCACCATGCCAGCGGTACAGTTGTCGGACGTCTGCCATCCCAATGCAACCGGACGGTGGAGCATCGTCGTGAGGAGGAGATCCATGTCACGTCGGAGTCTCGTGTCGGTCGTCGCCGTGCTCGGGATCGTCCTGGGCGCGTGCTCGAGCGGCGCGTCGCCAACTTCGTCGGCACCCGCCGCTTCGTCCGCACCCGCCGCTTCGTCTGCACCCGCCGCCTCGGCGGCATCCCAGGCACCCGCCGCTTCGGCGGCATCCGGGGCGCCCGCCGCCTCGGCAGCCGCCCTCCCGTCCGCGCGGATCGCGGTCTGGAGCGGTCCCGAGGCTGACAACCTGCGCAAGGTCGCGGCCGAGTACACCAAGGAGACCGGCAACGCGATCGTGATCGAGGAGATCGCCCGGGACGGCTACTCCGACAAGCTGAAGACCGCGATCGTCGGCGGCAGCGCCGACTTCGACGGCGTCTACCTCTCGGCCGACTGGGTCCCGGCGTTCGTCGCGGCCGGTGGCCTCGAGCCCCTCGACCAGTTCATCAACGGGGCCGACAAGGCCTCGTTCCTCAACCTCGACAACCTCCAGCCGGGCGTCTCCAACCTCACCGTCGACGGCAAGATCTACGGGTTCCCGTCCGAGGGCGACACCGCCTGGCTGTTCTACCGGACTGACCTCCTGAGCGCAGCCGGGATCCAGCCGCCGACCACGATGGCCGAGATGCTGGCCGCCGCGCAGAAGCTGACCACGCCGGACCGCTACGGGCTCGTCATCGGCAACAAGATCGACGAGGCGTGGTGGGACTTCATGCACTACTTCTGGGCGTTCGGCGGACAGCTGTTCGACCCGACCACCTACGCGGTGACCGTCAACAACGCCGCCGGCGTCAAGGCCCTGACGTTCTACTCGGACCTGCTCCGCAAGTACAAGGTCGTGTCGCCCGACGTCACGACGTACGGCTACAACGAGATCATGAACGCGCTCCAGCAGGACAAGGCCGCGATGGGCGTCGAGTGGATGGCCGCCACCAAGGACCTCCAGGACTGCACCAAGTCGCCCAAGATCTGCGACAAGATCGCCTACGAGTTCGTGCCGCCCGACGTCGCCGGGCAGTACGGCTTCGGCGGCAGCTCGTGGGGCTGGTCGGTCCCGACCGCGTCCCAGAACAAGCTGGCCGGTTACAAGTTCATCGAGTGGCTCGTGGGCGGTCCCGGCGCCAAGCTCTGGGCGCTCAATGGCGGCATCCCGTCGAACACCGCGGCCCTCACCGACCCGGAGGTCGTGGCCCAGGTTCCCCAGTTCAAGCTCCTGGCCGAGGCCATGCCCTACCGGCACATCTCCCCGCTGCTGACCACTGCCGATCAGCTGATCAATGCCATGGCCGACGCTTCGACGTCCGCGGTCACCGGCGCGAAGACACCGCAGCAGGCGATGGACGACGCGGCGGTGAAGATTACGGCTGCCCTCAAGGAGGGTGGCTACCTCAAGTAGGCCGACTGGTCACCTGACAAGGCCCCGCTGAGTTCATCGGACGCCGACACCAGTGAAGCTCCGGAACGCCCGTGCGCGCCGACCGAAGGATCGCGCATGGGCGTTCCTGCTGCCCGCCTACCTGGCCATCGCCCTGATCGTCGGCGTCCCGACCGTCTACAGCCTCTACCTGAGCTTCCACCAGTGGAAGCTCACCACCTTCCGGAACGGCGTCCCGTTCGTCGGGCTCGACAACTACTCGCAGGCGGCGGCCGACCCCGCGTTCTGGCACTCGATGCAGGTGACGGTGGTCTTCACGCTCGTCGCCCTGCTCATCGAAGTGCTGCTCGGTCTGGGCCTGGCCGTCCTCCTGGACCAGGAGTTCCGGGGCAGGCGCTCGATCCGGATCCTCATCCTGCTGCCGATGTTCGTCACCAACGTGGTGGTGGGGCTCATCTGGCGGATCATGCTCAGCTACGACTTCGGCGTCGTGAACTACCTGCTCTCGCTGGTCGGGATCCCCAAGGTCGCCTGGCTCGGTGACCCCGCCCTGGCGCTCTGGTCCCTCGTCCTGGTGGACGTGTGGAACACCACGGCCTTCGTGGCGCTCATCCTGCTCGCGGGCCTCCAGGCGATCCCCGACGAGCCGCGGCAGGCGGCCCGCGTGGACGGCGCGTCCTCCTGGCAGACGTTCCGGTTCGTCACCTTTCCGCTGCTCCGGCCGGTCCTGTTCGTCGCCGTCGTATGGCGGACGATCGACCTCTTCCGCATCTTCGACGTCGTGTTCAGCCTGACCGGTGGCGGCCCCTACAACGCCACCGAGACGATCAGCCTGTTCGCCTACCGGCAGGGGTTCGCGTCGTTCAACCTGGGGTTCGCGTCGGCCGTGTCGTACCTGCTCATCCTGGGTCTCGTGATCATCCTCGCGATCGAGGCGCG
>DATCGK010000339.1:0-4268 GCA_036508975.1 Candidatus Limnocylindrales bacterium | reverse complement strand
CGGGACGGCCAAGGGCAAGACGATCGCCATCATCTCGAAGGGCGAGCAGCACCAGTTCTGGCAGGCCGTCAAGAAGGGCGCCCTCGACGAGGCCGCCAAGCTCGGCGTCACCGCCACCTACCAGGGCCCGGCGACGGAGTCCGAGGTGGACAAGCAGCTCACCATGCTGCAGACCGCTCTCAGCAACAGCCCGGCCGCCGTCTGCTTCGCCGCTCTCGACAGCAAGGCTGCGGGCGCACTCCTGCAGCAGGCGAAGGACGCCAACATCCCGGTCATCGGCTTCGACTCCGGCGTCGACAGCACCATCCCGGTGACGACCGTCGCAACCGACAACACCGCGGCTGCTGCCGTGGCTGCCGACCACATGGCCAGCCTCATCGGCAACGCGGGCACGGTCGGCGTCGTCGTCCACGACCAGACCAGCCAGACCGGCATCACCCGGCGTGACGGCTTCCTCGCCCAGATGGCGGCGAAGTACCCGAACATCAAGGTCCTCCCGCCCCAGTACGGCGCGGGCGACGCGGTCAAGTCCGCCGACATCGCCAAGGCGATGATGACGGCCAACCCTGACCTCAAGGGCTTCTTCGGCGCCAACGAGGGCTCCATCAAGGGCGTCCTCAACGCGCTCGGGGAGACCGGCAACAACGGCAAGATCGTGGCCATCGGCTACGACTCCGGCCAGCAGCAGATCGACGCGATCACCAGCGGCGTCGAGGCCGGCGCGATCACCCAGAACCCGATCGGCATCGGCTCCAAGTGCGTCGACGCCGCGATCGACGCGGTCAACGGCAAGACCCTGCCGAAGAACATCGACACCGGCTTCGCCTGGTTCGACAAGACCAACATCAACGACCCGGCCATCCAGGCGGTCCTCTACAAGTAGGCCGTCCGGTACCTGAGCACCGATGAGACCGGGGGGCTGCCCGCACCGCGGGCAGCCCCCCGGACCCTACCTGTCCCGGCCTCCCTGACCCCGTGACTGGAACCCCACCCGATGAGCACCATCAGCGACGTCGCGAAACAAGCCGGCGTTTCGACGATGACGGTCTCGCGGGTCGTCAACGGCACCGGCTACGCCAGTGCCGAGACCCGGGCCCGCGTGGAAACTGCCATCGGCGAGCTGGGCTACGTGCCCAACGCCCTGGCCCGGCAGCTGCGCTCCAAGCGGACGAAGACCATCGCTCTGGTCGTGTCCGACATCTCCAACCCGTTCTTCACTACGATCGCCCGTGGCGCCGAGGACGTCGCCGTCGCGCACGGCTTCTCGGTCATGTACTGCAACACCGACGAATCGGCGAAGGAGGAGGAGCAATACCTCCTCATGCTGATCGAGCGCCAGGTGGATGGCGTCCTGCTCGTCCCCGCCCGCAGCTCCGGTGCGTCCTTCAGGTTGCTCCAGGCCCACAACGTCCCGGTGGTCGTGATGGATCGGCGCGTCGCGGCGCGCAACGTGGACAGCGTCCTGTGCGACTCCGAAGCGGGCGCCCACGCCCTCACCCGCCACCTGGTCGAGCTAGGGCACCGGCGGATCGCGGTCCTGACCGGCCGGCGCGACATCTCCACCTCGGTTGACCGCGTCCTCGGCTGCCGGCGGGCGCTCGCGGAGGCCGGGCTGACCCTGGACGACGACCTCGTGCGCTACGGCGGCTTCAACTTCGGCAAGCTCAACCAGGCGGACGGGCACCGGATGGCCGAGGCGGTGCTTGCCGCGGACGGGGAGCGGCCCACGGCGATCTTCGCCGCCAACAACTTCATCGCCTTCGGTGTGGTCCGCGCGCTCCGCGAGGCCGGCCTGCGGGTCCCCGAGGACATGTCCGTCGTCGCCTTCGACGACCTGCCGGAAGACTGGGTCAGCGAGCCGTTCCTGACCGTCGCCGCCCAGCCTGCCTACGAGATCGGCCACCGCGCGGCCACGCTCCTGCTCGACCGCATCTCGGGGGACCACGATGCCATCGGCGAATCCGTCGTGCTCCCGTTCGAGATGATCATCCGGCGGTCCAGCGCGCCGCCCCGTGCCATGACACCCGCCGCCACAGCGTGAAGGACGCCCGATGCTGAAAACCCGCCTACTCCACCCGCAGATCCTCGAGGCGCTCGGCGAGGCCGGCCACGGTGCCCAGGTCCTGATCGCGGACGGCAACTACCCGCTGCTGACCCGGTCCAACCCCGCGGCCCACCGCGCGTACCTGAACCTGGCGCCGGGCATGCTCACCGTCACGGACATCCTCGCCGTGCTGGCCGATGCCATCCCGATCGAGGCCGCCCACGTGATGGGCCCCGACAACGGCGACGAGCCGGGCATCTACGACGACTTCCGGGCACTGCTTCCCGGGACCCCGCTCCAGCGACTGGGCCGGTTCGAGTTCTACGACATGGCCCGCGGGCCAGACCTTGCGCTCGGCATCGCCACCGGCGAGCAGCGCATCTACGCCAACATCCTGCTGACCATCGGCGTGGTGATGCCCGGGTGACGGCACCCGGCCGCGGCGCACTCCGGCGGGCAGGCCGCCCCAACGAGACCTGAGAGGAACGTGATGACCACCATCAACACCGCCGGCCGGTTCGTCGGCGACTGGCCCCGGATCGGGATCCGCCCGGCGGTCGACGGCCGCCAGCACGGCGTCCGCGAGTCGCTCGAGGAGCAGACCCGGGCGATGGCCCTGCGCACAGCAGCGCTGATCCGCGACAACCTGCGCTACCCGGACGGCACGCCGGTCGAGGTCGTCGTTCCCGACCACAACATCGGCGGCGTCTACGAGGCCGCCAAGACCGCCGAACTGTTCCGCAAGGAGGGCGTGGGCGTCTCGATCACGATCACGCCCTGCTGGTGCTACGGCTCCGAGACGATGGACATGGACCCCCTGACGCCCAAGGCGGTCTGGGGCTTCAACGGGACCGAGCGCCCGGGTGCGGTGTACCTCGCCGCGGTGCTCGCCTCGCACACCCAGAAGGGCCTGCCGGCGTTCGGGATCTATGGCCGCGACGTCCAGGACGCCGATGACGGGTCCATCCCCGCGGACGTGGCGGAGAAGATCCTGCGGTTCGCACGGGCCGGCCTCGCCGCGGCGTTGCTCCGGGGCAAGTCCTACCTGTCGCTGGGCGGTGTCTCGATGGGCATCGCGGGCTCCATCGTGGACCAGCCGTTCTTCGAGAAGTACCTGGGCATGCGCGTCGAGTGCGTTGACATGTCCGAGCTGACCCGGAGGCTGGAGGAGGGGATCTACGACCCGGTCGAGTTCGAGGCGGCCCTCGCCTGGACGAAGGCGAACTGCACCGAGGGCGCGGACCGCAACACGCCCGACAAGCAGAAGAGCCGCGAGGACAAGGATCGCGACTGGGAGACCGTCGTCAAGATGACCCTGATCACCAGGGACATCCTCGTCGGCAACCCGCGCCTCGCGGAGCTGGGCTTCCTCGAGGAGGCCATGGGCCGGAACGCCATCGTCGGGGGCTTCCAGGGCCAGCGCCAGTGGACGGACCATGCGCCCAACGGCGACTTCATGGAGGCGATCCTCAACTCCAGCTTCGACTGGAACGGCGTCCGCGCGCCGCACATGTTCGCGACCGAGAACGACAGCCTCAACGGCGCCACGATGCTGCTGTCCTACCTGCTCACGAACCGGGCCCAGATCTTCGCGGACGTCCGCACCTACTGGAGCCCCGAGGCCGTCGAGCGCGTCACCGGGCAGGCCGTCACGGGCCTCGCCGAGGGCGGGTTCATCCACCTCATCAACTCCGGTGCCGCGACCCTCGACGCCACCGGCGCGATGACCGATGCCGACGGCAAGCCCGCGATGAAGCCGTTCTGGGAGATCGGCGCGGAGGACGTGCAGGCGGCCCTCGCCGCCACCACGTGGTACCCGGCCAACCGCGGCTACTTCCGGGGCGGCGGCTACTCCTCGCAGTTCGTGAGCCGGGGCGGGATGCCCATGACGATGGCCCGCCTCAACCTGGTCTCCGGCGTCGGCCCGGTGCTGCAGATCGCCGAGGGCTGGACGGTGGACCTCCCGAAGGAGGTCCACGACGTCCTCGACGAGCGCACCGACCCGACCTGGCCGACCCACTGGTTCGTGCCGCGCGTGAATGGCGTCGGGCCCTTCCGCGACGTCTACACGGTGATGGCGAATTGGGCCGCCAACCACGGCGCGATCAGCTACGGCCACATCGGGGCCGACCTCATCACGCTGGCCTCGGTCCTGCGAATCCCGGTCCACATGCACAACGTCCCGGAGGAGGATCTCTTCCGGCCGAGCGCATGGGCCAACCTC
>DATCGK010000338.1:0-2084 GCA_036508975.1 Candidatus Limnocylindrales bacterium | reverse complement strand
CAGCCGGCGGTCGTTCCGGGCTAGGCTGTTGCCCATGGGTGACGACATCCGCCGCGCGGCCGCCGCGCCGGCGTTCGATCCGCGCGCAACCCCCGTTCCCCGCCGTCGCGTCCTGCTGCTCATCGGCGTCAGCGCGCTCGCCGCCGGCAGCCTCGCCACCCTGCTCGAGGGCTGCGCGGGGCCGCCCGTCCCGGTGGAGCTGGACATCGACCCGGACACCCTGGTCCCCGGCACCCCCGTCGAAGTGCCGTTCACGGTCCAGCTGGGCAGCAACGCCGTCGCCGGGTCCGCCTGGCTGGTGAAGCAGGCCTCCGGGGCGATCACCGCGTTCGACCCGCGCTGCACCCACGGCCTCTGCTCCTACCGCTGGGAGACGGACCCGGCGGAGTTCATCTGCAAGTGCCACGACGGCAAGTTCAGTCTGGACGGAACCGTCATCTCCGGCAAGCCGCCGAAGCCGCTGAACCAGTTCCCGGTCCACGTCACCGGGACCGCGGTGGAGGTGGACGTGCCCGGCGACTTCCAGACCCCGAAGGAGTCCCTGCCCGCGTAGGAGGCGTTCCTCGCGGCGTAGCCGTGGAACCCCGTCTGGCCTCGCCCGGGGGCCCCTTGGCATCCAATGGCGGGACCTTGAGCACGTACGCGCGGGACCCACGGGGGCCGGAGGGTACAGGCTGCGCGGTGCGTGCAGGCGCCGCCCTGTACCGCACTTCTATCCCCCGACGGATGCAAAAACCCCCCCGCGCACGCGATGATTGACGTAGGTCGGATTCCCTGTTGCTACCGGCCAAGGAGTACAGGTGCCATTCATGTCCCGGGTCACGTCCCTGACCTCGATGCCGGAGGCGCAGCTGAATCGCTGGATCAAGCGGATCGGCCTGCTGCTCATCATCGGCATCGTCGCCTTCGTCGCCTTCTACGCCGTCGACCGCTTCCGCGCCCCTGCCGCGCCCATCATCGATCGCGAGACGGCTGCCCTCGAGGCGGCCGTCCTTGCCGATCCGACGGACATTGCCTCGCGGGGCAGGCTCGCCGACCTGTACGTCGCGGCCAAGCGCTACGACGACGCGATCACCCAGTACACCGAGATCATCAAGACCGGCAAGCAGGACGAGGCCGCCTACGTGAGCCGCGGCCGGGCGCTCGAGATGAAGGGTGACCTGGAGGCAGCGGCGGCCGACTACACCAAGGTCGTCGAACTCGCCACGACGGGCGAGATGGCCAATGTCGATCCGATGCTCGAGAGCGCCTACTATGGGCTCGGCGCGATCGCGCTCCAGCAGGGTCGTGCCGACGAAGCCGTCGGGCATCTCCTCAAGGCCCTCGCGATCCAGCGCACGGACGCCGACGCCATGAACCTGCTCGGCGCCGCCTACGTGAAGGCGGGGCAGCCGGAGAAGGCCGTGGAGCCCCTGCGGGGAGCGGTGGAGTTCGTGCCCATCGGCTGGGCCGAGCCCTACCAGACGCTGGCCGATGCCTACAAGGCGACCGGGGAGGCCGAGTTGGCCGAGTGGGCCGGCGCCATGGCCGCCGCAAACAACGGCGACGTTGCTGGTGCGATTGCCCGCCTGAAGGCGATCACCGACGGCAAGGCCGGGCTCGATGCGCGCATCGGCCTGGGTCTCCTGGCCGAGATGAGCTCAGACGCCACAACGGCCGAGCAGTGGTACCGCAAGGCGCTCGAACTCGACGCCCAGAGCACGTCCGCCAAGCTCGGCCTGAGCCGCGTGGCTGGCACGACGGAGGGTCACCCCTCGATCCTGCCGTCGCCCAGCGCGGAAGGGACCAACTGATGACGGCGTCCCCTTCCGCCGCTGAGCCGGTGCCGGGCGCGCTGGCGGGCTCGGGGGCAGATGCAACACCGCCGGGTGTCCTTGGCTCCGCCGACGTCGAGGAGGCGCCCCCGGAGAAGCGGCGCCGCAAGCTGCTCCTTCTCCTGCTGCTGCTCGGCGGCCTCCTGCTGCTGCTCGGGCTGGCGATCTGGTATCTGCTGTTCCGCCAGCCCATCCCGCTCCCCGTGATCCCGGGCGAGACGATCATGCCCGGTTACGTCACGTCGGTGTACGGCGTGTCGCGCCCCATGG
>DATCGK010000337.1:0-2143 GCA_036508975.1 Candidatus Limnocylindrales bacterium | reverse complement strand
CGCAGCCAGGGCGAGCTCGCCCGTGTCCTCGGCCTGTCGCGCGCCGCTGTCGCCAACTGGGAGTCAGAGACGGTGCGGGGACGGCCGTCCCGCTCGGTCCTGCCGAATCTCTCGCGCCTCCTCTCGGTCGCGCCCGAGGAGCTGGCGGCGCGCTACGGGATCGACGTGGAGCGCCCCATGGCAGAGCCCGCGGGTCTCCCACCTGACGTCCTCGCTGCCATCGAGGAGGCGGTCGTGCGCGGGGTCGCACGGGGCTTGCGCGAGGCGCTGGGCGAGCGGCGCGAGGAGGGTCGCGCCTCCGAAACGGCAGCCGTCGTCGAGGTTGAGGACTTCGCGACCGACCCCGAGTGACGCGCTCGTCGTCTGTCAGAAGGCAGCGTGGCGGACCCGATCGTCGGCGGCGCGATGAGCTTCTCGAACGTCCCTCGGGAGCGAGCACCGCTTTGGCGGATAAGCTCGCGCACCTCGGTGTCGGCGGGCTGCCCGACTATCGCGTCGGCCCCCTGCAAAGAGACCGATCGAGGGGAGGTCGCTGGACTTCATCGCGCTCGTCGCCCCATGTTGGGCCTACCGTGATCGCCGACGGCACCCGTCGTCGCCTCCGTGACCAGATTGGTCGGACCGGATAGCCTTACTGGTCAGACGGGCAGCAGATGCCACGCGATGATCTTCCGCTCATCGGCGTAGCGCTCGAGGGCATGGAGGGTCGAGGCGACCGCCCGCCACAAAGGTTGGGCCGCGGCAGCGTGCGCCTGCTCGCGAGCGGCTCGGCGGAGCGCGTCCCGATCGACCGACGAGGGTCCCATGATGTGGGCTCCTTCGCCCGCCGCTTCGTCGGCACCGAACAGCCAACCCCAGCCATACGAAGCGCCTCCTTCGACAAACCACTCAGCCTCATGCTGGAGCGCGGCCCAGTCTGCCGCCGTGCCGGGGAAGAGTGTCATGAGGCCGTCGAGGTATCGGCGCTCGAGGAGCAGCCGGCCCTCCTCGGCGGCGTAGAGGGCCCCGAGTCGCTCAGAAGCGGCCTTCAGCCAAGCTGCCCAACGGTCGGTCGGCGTCGGCGACCCGTCGCATTGGGCTCCCCCACCGCCCACCACCTCCGCCCGCAGCACCTGGAACTCCAGCGCGAGGGCCAGCCAGCGGAGCGACTCGCCCTCGATCGCCGACGCCACCGCGTCCTCGACCTCGACCTCGATGACGAGCTTGACGAGGAAGATGGCATCGGCCTCGGCAGCCGCACGGAACTCGTCCACGATGGCACGGGGACGTCCCCGCATCTTGGCGACAACGGCCTGGCCCGCGCGAGCCGAGACGAGATTGGCCGGCGCCTTGGGGTTCGGTTGGCGAGCGAGCCAGCGGAGGTAGGCCGCGAGGCTCCCGAAGTCATGTGCCTCTGTCAGCCAGCGTCGCGTGGCCTCCAGGGGTTCGAGCGATCGCTCCAGTGCGGCGATGCGCGGCTCGGTCTTCACGGCTTCTCCTCGTCGTCCGGGATCCGCTCGTCATAGTTGAGGGCTTCGGCGAATGCACCCCCCAGGGGCTGGCGGGCGGGCGGCCGCCCGGTGAGCGCTGCCTCGAGCGCGACGACCCGAGCCTCAAGCTGGCTCGCCTCCCGGACCTTGAGCCCGGCACGGACGGCGTCGATCAGGGTCCGCGAGCGGGCGATCGAGTTGGGGAGGGCGAGGATTTCGAGGATCGCGATCCCGAGGATCCGTGCCAGCTCCTCGAGCGGCGCCACACCGCTGACGTCGTAGGCAATCGCGACAGCGCTTTCCCTCCGCCGCCGAAGGCCGCCGACTCTGCGGGCCTCGTCTGCTTCAGGCGCGCTCGCGGGGTCGTGCCAGAAGCAGAATGGCACGTCGCGCCGGCGGGTCGCCCCGCAGGGAGACCCATCCTCCCGCACGGCAGTGCAGCCCCGGCTACCCATCGGACCGGACCGCCGTCTGCCCGGTAGTGACCTGCCGCCGGGTGGTCGTGACGTCGACGTACCGGGGGTCTGACGGATGCTTGCGCAGGCCGCATGCGGCGGCTCCTGCCTCGGTGCGAATGCTCTCCACTATGGTTACCTTCCGTGCCAGGCATCGAGGCGAGGAAGGCCCGTCAATAGAAAACACCGGGTGATCGACGGGCGAACTGCGCCTCGGGT
>DATCGK010000336.1:0-3516 GCA_036508975.1 Candidatus Limnocylindrales bacterium | reverse complement strand
CGAGCAGCTCCTCGTAGGCGGCGGCGGCACGGGCGAGACGCCCCCGATCCATCGGACGTTCGGCGGGAGCGAGAAGCCGCAGGATGCGCCGGCACTCCGGGGAGCGGCGCGCCAGACGGGCGGCGACGAGGTCCGACAGGGAACCGGTCAGCGACGTGTTGCGCAGCTCGCGGCGCGCGGCAACCAGCTCCTCGACCACCAGCGGGTTGCCAGCGGACCGCTCCGCGACGAGGACCACGATCGACGCGGACGGGCGTTCCCCCTCGATGCCCTCGATGAGACTGGCGATCTCGCGCCTGGCGAGCGGCGCGAGGTCCACACGGACCGGTGGCCGGAGCCCGGCCTCGATGACCGAGAGGTTCTCGCGCAGCGGGTGCTCCCGGGTCAGGCGGTCCGGCTGGTACGTGAGCACCAGGGCGATCCGCTCGTTCCGGGCGATCCGGGCCACGAAGGTCGCAAAGGCCCGCGTCGCGGCGTCCGCACGCTGGAGGTCCTCGAGGACCAGCACCACCGGCCGCTCGGCGGCGAGCCGCCCGAGCCAGCGGAGCACGGCCTCGAGGGCGCGCGGCTGGCGGCGCTCCGGATCCTCCAGGGCACTCGACCGCGGCTCCCGCATCGTCGCCGCAAGCGCCGCCATGGCGGGCAGCCCCACCAGGATCGGCCGGGCGTCGCGACGGAGCAGCGCACGGAGCTCCTCCTGGGGCCGGTCCGCGATCGCGGGGCCCAGGGCGTCCAGGACCGCGGACCACGGCGGGTCGGCCGGGCCGTCGGAGCGGCCGCGCAGGACCAGCGGCGCAGGCGACATCGCCGCGGCACGCTCCAGCGCCTCGTCCAGGAGCCTGCTGGCGCCCATCCCGGCGCCGCCGGCGATGAGGACGGTGGTGGCCGAACCCGTTGCGGCGCCCGCAATGGCCGCGTGGATCAGGGCGAGCTCATGCTCACGTCCAACGAAACGGCGACTGACGACTCTCCCCGGCACCGCCGCATTGTAGGAGGGTCGCCACCAGGCGGTTCACCCCCCGAGGAGCGTGATCCCGGTTCACGGCCCCATCGGACGCCTCCCGGTTCAACGTCCCGAGGCGCGGACGGTACCCTCCCCGGGCGCAAGTCCGCCGACCACCCCACCCGTCCAACGACCTCAACGAGATGTCCGGCGAGGTCCACCGCGTCCTGCGGCCCGGCCGCTGCGCGGTGCTCATCGTGCGTGACGCCTACCAGGGTGGGCGCTACCTGTTCACGGCCTCGGACCTCGCGGGACGCGCGGACGCGGCCGACCTGGTCCCGAAGGGCGACATCGCGTGGTACCAGGCGGGGACCCGGCTTCGGCCCTATGGCTACCCGCGATCCTTCGTGTCGAACATCGCGCACCAGCACATCGTGGTGCTGCGCAAGCCGCCGGCGCCGCGGGCGCCCACGCGGCGACGCCGCCCGGAGTCCGTCGGGGCCTGACAGACCTAGGCCCTGGCGTCACCGAGCTGCTTGCGCTTCTCCGTGTACGCGCGAAGCATGTCCTCGAAGCCGCCGGTCACCGGGCCGTCGTCGCCCGACGTCCACGAGGCGGCGCTCGCGCCGGGTGTCTCGAGGACGGCGTCGCCCAGCACCATCTTGTGCAGCCAGCCCTCGCTGCCGTCGGGGCACAGGACCCGCCAGTAGGTGCCGCGTTTCTCCAGCAGGATGACCTCGTCGCCCTCGTCCAGGACGCCGATCTCCGTGCCACGGATCTCGTCGGGGTCGGACAGGAGGCTGACCATCCGGTAGCGGATCCGGCGTCGCTCGAGACCGGTGACCGCAACCCCGACCTCGCCGTCGAAGGTGAGGTGCACGGACGTGGACGCCTGTCGCAGGGGATCGGCCTTGCGGGCCTCCACGAGCGATGGGCGGCGCCAGCGCGGGAGATGCGCGTCCTCCTCATAGGGGGCAGGCACCGCGGCCAGGGCTGTCCGTACCGCCGCCGTGGCGGCGACGGCCATCGCGGGCACGAGCCCGGAGTTGGCGACAAGGCCGGTCCCGCGGGCAGCGGCGGCGGCAAGCGCCGCGTCCGACGCCGTGGGCTCCTGGTCGCGGCGCCGCTTCCCGAAGGCGAGGAACGCCATCACCATGGTGACCCCACCCGTGGTCACCAGGACGGTCGGCATGATTCGGGCGAGGACTGCCAGGAGGCCGCCTCCACCGCCGAGCCCGCCCGGAAGGGAGCCCGAGTCCGAGTCCGAGCCGGAGCCACCCGTGTCGGCACCGTCACCACCGGGCCCCGTTCCCGTGGGACCGCCGCCGGTGGAGCCGGTTCCGGCGGCACCGGTCGAGCCGGCCACGATGGCGACCAACTCGGGGCTGCTGGAGGGTGACGCACCCGGCCCCCCCGCCTCGCCCGGGGCCGGGGAAGCTGCGGGCTCCTGTCCGGCCGAGCCGTTCTCACCCGCGGCCGGTCCGGTGCCGGACGTCGGCGCGGAGGAGGTCGCCGGCGACGGGACGGACCTCGGCGCGATCGTGGGGGACGCGGTGGGAGCGCTGGCCGGGTCCGGGGTTGCGGTCGGATCCGGGGATGCGGTCGGGTCGGCGGTGGGCGTCGCGCGCGGCGTGGGGGTGGGCCCCGACGTGGGGGTCACGCGCGGCGTGGCGGTGGGATGCGGGGTCGGCTGCGGCGTGGCGGTGGGCCGCGGCGTGGGGGTCGGCTGGGGGGTGGGCGGCGGTGAGATCGAGATCGTGGGCCCGTCCACCGACGCCGTGAACCGCGCCCGATCGCTGGCCTCGAACGTCGGTGTCCAAGTGCCGACCGGCAGCGTCGTCTCGGCCGTGAACCGCACGCCGCGCTTCCAGCTGTCCGAGCTCGAAACGGCGTGCAGGATCAGGACGCTGCCCGCGATCGAGACGCGGACGTAGTCGGGCGGCGAGCCCTCGGCGTTCTGATAGACGACCCCGAGCACGATGGTCGTGGCCGTCGTGCCGGAGGTGGGCGACGCGGTGGGGCTCCGGAGGCTCGTGGGCCCGCTGCCCGCGAGCGCCGGCAGCACGGTCATCGCGACCAGGATCATGGCCGCCAGCACCGCCCGGATCGACGACCAGCCGGACACGCCGACGAGCGTCGCGACGACTGGCGTCCGCACCTGGACCACGTTGATTGCCGCCTCCTCCGCGCCCCGTATGGAGCGGGTACGAGATCCTCACCGGAGCATCGTCAGCCGGAAGGCGGCCCGCAATGGTACGGGGGTCCGGGTGCGGAGGCACCGCAAGTCAACGCGCCGCCCGGCGGACCAGGTGGACACACGGCTGGCGGCGGTGCGCGCCTGCACCGGCAGCCCGGTCGGACCGGTGGGGTTCGGGGCGGAGATGGGGACCGTCGCATCCTCCTACGTAGTCCGAATCGGCCACGTCGCGCGTGCGCGTAACCGGGGACGATACGGCTATGCAGGTCATCGCCGCCGCCGGCCCCGTCTCCCGTACCGATCGAGTCGCCGTCGCGCGCTCCACGCTCGCGTCGGTGCTGCTCATCGTCGCCGGCGCCGCCCTCGCGCTGCTCTG
>DATCGK010000335.1:0-3561 GCA_036508975.1 Candidatus Limnocylindrales bacterium | reverse complement strand
GTGGTCGGGGCGGAGCGATTCGAACGCTCGACCTCCTGAACCCCATTCAGGTGCGCTACCAGGCTGCGCCACGCCCCGATGCGATCTCGGCCCACCGGGTCGAGTCGCGTTCCACGCTGATCCTAGCAGTCACTCCCAAGTGGCGTCGCTGCGACCGTGTCAAACCGACCATGAGGTCATGCTCCGCCCGTTGGAGCCCGGGGCACCATTTGCGTCCTGGTGACGGCATGGAACGGTGCAGCGGGCTCGAATGCCAACCACGACGACATCTCGGGAGTTCGGGCTGGGGCCGAAGGCGGGCGGCCCTGGCTACGCGCCGGCGCGAGGTCCCTCGCCGCCTGACCGGGCTGCCCAGCGGTCGTAATCGGCAAGCTCGTCCTTCGATTCGCGGGCGAGCAGGTCCACGAGACAGCGCTGGACGCTCTTCCCTTCGAACAGGGCGTTGTGGACCTCGCGGGCGATCGGCATCTCCACGCCCAGCGATGACGCGAGCTGGAGCGCGGCGTCCACCGTGTAGGCGCCCTCGGCGACGCCGGGGAGCGTCGATTCGATCTCCGCCCACGTCCGGCCGCGAGCCAGCTCGACACCCAGCCGGTGGTTCCGGGACAGCGTCGACCCGCAGGTGGCGATCACGTCACCGATCCCGGCCAGCCCCATGAAGGTCAGCGGGTTCGCCCCGGCGGCGATGCCCACGCGCGTCATCTCGGCGAGGCCACGGGTCATGAGGCCGGCCTTCCCGTTGTCGCCGAACCCCAGCTGCTCGGCGGCGCCCGCGGCGATCGCGACCACGTTCTTCAGCGACCCGCAGATCTCCACGCCCAGGATGTCGCGGTTGACGTACAGGCGGAACTCGCGCCGGGCCAGGCGGGCCTGGATCCGCTCTGCCAGCGCCTCGTCCTCCGCGGCGATGACCGCGGACGCGGGAAGGCCGCGCGCGATCTCGAGGGCCAGGTTCGGCCCTGACAGGGCGGCGATCCTCCCCACCTTGAACCCGCCGGCCTCCGCGATGACATCGCTCATCCGCAGATGCGTGCCACGCTCGATGCCCTTGACGACCGACAGCAGGTCGGCGTCGGGACAGACGTTCGCCGACACCAGCGCGACCGTCGCCCGCAGGTGGGCTGACGGGACCGCGAAGACGACGAGGTCGGTCGCCTCGGCCAGGGTGGCGGGATCGGTCGTCGCCCGGATGCGGGTCGGCAGCTCGATCCCGGGGAGGCGCCGCTCGTTCCGGCGAGTGGCCTTGATCCTGGCCGCCGTCTCCGGGGAGTGGCAGAGCAGCGTCACGGGCTCGCGCTGGGCGACGATCGCGGCCAGGGTCGTGCCCCAGGCGCCGGCCCCGACGATCGCCACGCGCGCCGGCTCGAGGCCCAGACCTGCAGGGACGCCCGGTTCGGCAGGGACGCCCGGTGCCGGCTCACGGCCCGGTGCGGGGGCCGGGCTGCCGCGGTCGGCCTCCCCTGCCCCGCCCATCAGCCCTTACGGGTGCGTGACGAGCGTCCCTTCGGGCGCTTCTCTCGCACCTGCTCTCGGAACACGAGGCGGATCGGGGTGCCGTCGAAGCCGTACGCCTCGCGGATCCGGTTCTCCAGGTACCGCCGGTAGGAGAAGTGGATCGAGTCCGGATCGGTGGCGAACAGCACGAACGTCGGCGGCGCGACCCCTGCCTGAGTGGCGTACCGGATCTTGGCGCGCTTGCCGTGGACGATGGCCGGCGGGTTGCGCTCCACGGCCGCCGAGACGAGGCGGTTGAGCTCGCCAGTGCCGACGCGCTTGCGGCGCTCGCCCCACACGTCCACCGCCAGCTCCAGGACGCGCCGGACGCGCTGCCCGGTCAGGGCGCTGATGGACACGATCGGGGCGTAGTCGATGAACGGCAGCTCCCGGCGGAGCTTGGCCACGAACTCGTCGAAGCTCTTGTGGGTCTTGTCCTCGACGATGTCCCACTTGTTGACCGCGATGACCAGGCCGCGACCCTCCTCGATCACGTAGCCGGCCACGTGCGCGTCCTGGGCCGTCAGCCCGTCGTGGGCGTCCAGGACCAGGACGGCGACGTCCGCCCGCGAGATCGCCTTGAGCGCCCGCATGGTGGAGTACTTCTCGGCGGCCGGTCCGTTGGCCACCCTGCCGCGCTTCTTGATCCCGGCCGTGTCGATCAGCACGACCTCGCTGCGGCCCCACGGGATCGTCGTGTCGATGGCATCCCGCGTGGTGCCGGGGATCTCTGAGACGATCATCCGGTTGTCGCCGAGCAGCGAGTTGAGCAGGCTGGACTTGCCCACGTTCGGCCGGCCGACGAACGCGATCGCGGGGGGCTCGTCGTTGTCGGCGGCCATGGCGGCGTCCCAGCGGGCCGAGACGTCCTCCACGGAGCCGGGCGCATCGCCGGCGCCCTCGCCGTCCCCGCCCTCTTCGTCAGCCTCGTCGTCGGCCGCGTTGGCGGGATCGCCCACCACGTACGGTGTGGGCTTCGCGCGGGCCATCTCCTTGGCCCAGGCCTCGGCCTCGTCCTCGCGCGCCTTGCGGGCGATCTCCTGCTCGCTCTCGGGCGGCATCGCCCAGACCACCGCGTCCAGCAGGTCGGCGACGCCCCGCCCATGGCTCGCGGAGATGGCGAACGTGTCCTCCCAGCCGAAGGCGAAGAACTCCGTGGCGTCCATCTCGCGCCGCAGGTTGTCGGCCTTGTTGGCGGCCACGAGCACCGGCTTGGTGGCCCGCCGCAGCATCTCGGCCGCGTCCAGGTCCGCCGGCGTGGGGCCCGTGGCGGCATCCACGAGGAACACGATGACGTCCGCCTCGTTGATCGCCAGGCGCGCCTGGATCTGGACCTGCTCCTCGATGGGGTCCCCCGGGGACACTTCCAGCCCGCCCGTGTCCACGACCACGAACCGGCGGCCGTTCCACTCGGCGTGGCCGTAGAGGCGGTCCCGCGTGGTCCGCGCCCGGTCCTCGACGATCGCCGCGCGGTCGTTGCCGACCACCCGGTTGAAGAGCGTGCTCTTGCCGACGTTGGGCCGCCCGACGAAGGCGACGACCGGGAGCCCGGCCGACTTGGCGGCCACGGGTCAGGCCACGCCGGCGGGAACGGGGAGGGTCGGCAGCGAGGTGGTCCGGCCGGCCGGTGTGGCGGCGAAGGCCAGCGCCTCGCGAGCGAGCTCCGCCGCGCGGTCCTGCCTGTCCGGCGCGCCGACGAGGGCGAAGATGCGCTCAGCCACGTCCCGCAGATCCTCGATCGGGGTGGAGGTCCCGCCCGTCACGCCCACGATGCGGACGTGCTCGAAGGGCGCCGGGTCCGCGAGGTCCCGGGCGTTCTCGATCTGGAGCGCGGGGGTTCCGGCGATCGCGCACAGCCGGGTCAGCTCCTTGGTGTTGGCCGAGTGCCGGCCGCCCACCACGACCATCAGCTCCACCTGGCGGGCTGTCTCCATCGTGTCCTCCTGCCGCCGGATGGTGACCGGGCAGACGGTGTTCACGATCTTGAGCTCGTGCGCCCGGGAGACCATGAAGGCCGCCAGCTTCTCGAACTTCCAGGGCGGCTGGGTGGACTGCGTGATGAGGGCC
>DATCGK010000334.1:0-2071 GCA_036508975.1 Candidatus Limnocylindrales bacterium | reverse complement strand
AGAGCGCCAGCGCGTAGGTTCTCTGGCGGCGCCCCCTCGTCCCGCCGCCGCCGCGGCCCTGCCGCCCCCTCGTCCCGCCGCCGCCGCGGCCCTGCCGCCCCCTCGTCCCGCCGCCGCCGCGGCCCTGCCGCCCCGCTCGTCCCGCCGCCGCCGCGGCCCTGCCGCCCCGCGTGATCGTTTCATGTTCACGCTCAGCGTTCGCACGGCTGCAAGGTGGTTTGGACGACCCGTGGGATGGCCCGATGAGGTCCTTCTGGCCCATCCTGCACATGCCGCGATCCCCGGCCCCCACAACGACCGTGTCCCACGACGTAAGCGTCGGCGAAGTGCGTGACGCGAACATGAGACGATCATGTCCGGACGCAGACGCACCGCCCTTGCCCTGGAGGCCGAGCGGCACAACCTCGAGCAGCTGGTGCGCCTCGGTGGCACCGTCCGTGCCGCGCGCATCGCTCGGCGACTCACCCAGGCGCAGCTGGCCGAGCGGACCGGGCTCAGCCGCATGTCGATCAGCCGCTCGGAGCGGGGCCTCGGGGATGGGCTGACGGTCGATGCCTGGCAGAGGATCGGGCTCGCGCTCAGGATGCCATTGCTGCTGAGCCTGCAGCGGGACACGCTACAGGACACGGCGGATGCCGGCCACCTGGCGATGCAGGAGCTGGTCCTGCGGACCGGGCGCGCAGCCGGCTACCGGGGCCTGGTCGAGCTGCCGACGAAGCCCGCTGAGCCGTGGCGTTCTATCGACGTGGCGCTGGTCGACGACACGCGAAGGCGCATGATCGTCATCGAATGCTGGAACACCGTCGGTGATATCGGGGCGGCCGCCCGGACCTCCGCTCGCAAGCAGGCCGAGGCAGGGGACCTGGCGACAGCCCGGTGGGGCACGGCACCGCACCGCGTGGGCCTCTGTTGGGTCGTCCGTGCGACAGCCCGCAACCGTGCCCTTGTCGCCCGCTACCCGGAGGTGTTCGGCGCGCGCTTCCCGGGCAGCAGTGTCGGCTGGCTGCGGGCGATCACCACTGGTGCCGAGCCACCGGCCGAGCCGGGCCTGGTGTGGTCCAGCGTCGATGGTCTGCGCCTGTTCGCCTGGCGCCGGCGATGAGCGTTTCTCAGCGTGCCCCCGCGCGACGTCCACGGTGCCGGGGTTCCCGCGTCCACCATGGCCCTCTCGACCGCCGGGACCTGCTCGAGGAACCGCTCGGTCTGCTCGGGCGTGCAGAACCCCATCACCCGCTCGCCGTCGGCGCGGTTGTACCAGCTGCGGTCGAAGATCACGACCTCGTTGGCGGCCGGGAAGTGCGCCGGGTACCGCTGGACGTACATCTGCGACCGCTCGCGCTCGGTCGGGGCGGACTGGGCCACGACCTTGAACACGCGGGGGCTGACCCGCTCGACGATCCGCTTGATCGTGCCCCCCTTGCCGGCGGTGTCCCGACCCTCGAACACGATGCAGACCTTGGCGCCGGTCGCCTTCACCCACTCCTGCATCGCAACGAGCTCGACGTGGAGACGGCGCATCTCCGCTCGTACTCCTTGGCGTTCATCTTCATCGCAGGCTCCTTCACCGCCGGCTCCGGCGGCGCCGCCGGGGACTGGGCGAGCCCATCGTCCGGGCGCTCCTGGCCCTCCTCGACCTGGTTGTCCTTCCTGCCCTTCTTCTGGGCCATGGTTCTGATCCATTCTGGCGGGGGGCGGATTACGCCGCGACGGCGACGGCAGCCGCCGATGTCGGGGCCGGCTCGCCGCCGGTCCGGCTTGGTCGTGTCCTTGACCGGCTCCAACGAGGCGCCGTCTCGGTCGACACAACCGCCGGGGGCTCCGTGCTACGCTCGCCGCACGAGGGGGAGACGACACGCGGACGGGCCCGTCCCGGCGCACTCCACGAAGGTGGTACCACGACCCCGTTCGTCCGCTGGACGACCGGGGCGTTTCGTTCTCGGGAGCAGGTCGATGGCGGAAGAGGCGAACGGACAGCTGGGCAAGGCCTACGTGCCGGCCGAGTTCGAGCACGACATCTACGAGCGCTGGCTCGCGGCCGACGTCTTCGCCCCCGACGGCGCCGGCTCGACCG
>DATCGK010000333.1:0-5654 GCA_036508975.1 Candidatus Limnocylindrales bacterium | reverse complement strand
GGGAACCGGGGTGTGCTTGGGATAGGAGCAGACCGTCCCGACGGTCACGAGCTTGGCGACCCCGGCGAGGCGCGCCTGCTCCATGAGCTGGATCCCCATGATCGCGTTCTCGTAGAAGAAGCGGCCGGGGTTCTCGCGGTTTGCCCCGATGCCGCCGACCACCGCCGCCAGGTGGATCACGAGGTCCGGGGTGCCGTCAGCGAGGGCGCGGTCGATCCCCTCCTTCGTCCGGAGGTCGTAATCCTTCGAGCGCGGCACGAAGATCGAGTCTGCACCTCGCGCCTCGAGCCTGCGCACCACGGCCTGCCCGAGGAAGCCGCCGCCGCCCGTCACCATCACGCGGCGGCCGGGCCAGAAGCTATCCATCGCCGCCTGCGCTCCAAGCCTCGACGTACATCGTCTCGTCGCGCCGTCCTGTCGAATCCGGGCTCGGCTGGAGCCGGCCCTGTCCGAAGTTGCTGTGCTCCACATGGGTGAACCCGGCGTCGAGGAGGGCGCGCTGCATGGTCTCGAAGTCGTACATGCACCTGTGCCCGTAGAGGAAGAAGGGCTCGCCGAGGGCGAGCGCTCGGGTCGGACGCCCAGGTCGAACGCGTTCGATGATGTCGTCACGGCCGAGATACGACGCGATGTATCGATCGAGGTCTGGTACGCCGACCCGCGCCATCCCACCCGGCCGCAGGACACGCCGGCACTCCCGCAGGAGTCCAACTCCTACTGAGAAGGGTAGGTGCTCGAGCAGGTGCTCGGCAAAGACCGCGTCGACCGACGCGTCTCGGAAGGGGAGCGGACGCCGCAGATCCCAGTAGAGATCCAGCGCCCGGCCTGGCCGAAGTAGGTCGACATTTACCCAGCCCGGCAGGCGGTTGGTCGCTGATCCGAGATGTAGCCGAAGCGGAGACATGGACTGCAGGCGAAGTGCGCGCCGCCGCTGGACGGGCATCACACCCAGGGTCAGCAGGTACTTGGCGTATTCAGCGATCGCGGTCATGACGGCACGCCTTCGGGCCAAGGCATCCCGGCATCGGCCAGGTCGTGCTCCAGCATCAGGCGCACCAGGTCCCGGAACGTCGTGCGAGCCTGCCAGCCGAGGACGGCCGCCGCCTTCGAGGCGTCCCCGCAGAGTTCGTCGACCTCGGTCGGCCGGAAGTATCGTTCGTCGACCCGGACATGGTGCTCCCAGTCTAGGCCGACGAGGCCGAAGGCGACCTCGCATAGCTCGCGGACGGAGTGCGTCTCGCCGTTGGCTATCACGTAATCGTCCGGCTGTGGCTGCTGGAGCATCAGCCACATCGCCTCGACGTACTCGGGCGCGTACCCCCAGTCGCGCTTCGCGTCGAGGTTGCCCAGGTAGAGGTGCTCCTGCTCGCCCTTGAGGATCGCGGCCACGCCGCGCGTCACCTTGCGGGTCACGAACGTGCCGCCACGCCGCGGCGACTCGTGGTTGAAGAGGATCCCGTTGCTGGCGTGGAGCCCGTAGGCCTCGCGGTAGTCGACAGTCATGAAGTGGGCGAAGACTTTGGAGACAGCGTAGGGCGAGCGCGGGTTGAACGGCGTTGTCTCCCGCTGGGGCGTCTCCAGCGCCTTGCCGTACATCTCCGAGCTGCCGGCCTGGTAGAAGCGGATGGGCCAGTCCGCGGTACGAACAGCCTCCAGCATCCGGAGCGTGCCCATGGCCGCGGTCTCCGCGGTGAACTCGGGCATCTCGAAGCTGACCTTGACGTGGCTCTGGGCGCCCAGGTTGTAGACCTCGTCCGGCTTGACCCGGTGGAGGTGCCCGATGAGGCTGGAGCTGTCGGTCAGGTCGGCGTAGTGGAGGAGGAGCCGCGTCTCGGCCTCGTGCGGATCGCGATAGAGATGGTCGATCCGGCCCGTGTTGAACGAGCTGGAGCGGCGGATCAGCCCGTGGACCTCGTAACCCTTCTCCAGCAGGAGCTCCGCGAGGTAGGAGCCGTCCTGGCCGGTGATCCCGGTGATCAGGGCCTTCCGCGGCTCGCTCATGTTGTGGCTCTCATCGCCGCGGGTGCCGGTGCCCCGGCTCCAGCGATCGTGTCCACGAACCGCGCGGCTCGGGCCAGGCCAGCGGCCTCGGACAGGTGGGCATCGGCGTAGGCGCGCCCGGCCGCGCCCATCGCGCTCGCGAGATCGGGCTCGGCGCGCAGCCGGGCAAGCGCCGCGTGGATCGCCTCGGGCTGGCCCGCCGGGACCAGGAGGCCGCCTCCGGACCGCTCGATCTCCTGGGCCGAGGCGCCGCCGACCGGAACGGCGGCCACGATCGGGCGACACGCGGCGAGGTAACTCGCCAGCTTGGAGGGGAGTGACATGCTCTCCTGAGTCGGACGCTCCGACAGGAGCAGGACGTCCGCCGCGGCCAGGAGGCTCGCGTGAAGGCCGTCCGGCTGGACCGGCAGGACGTCGAGCGTCGGGACGGCCTCCGCGGCGGCCCGCAGTCGGGTCGCCTGGTTTCCGCCGCCGGCGAGGACGAAGCGGACGGGCTCGTCCCGGTCGGCAGCCACGCGGGCCGCCTCGATCACCTGCTCCAGACCCTGCTTGGAGCCCATGTTTCCTGCGTGGAGCACGACTTGGCGATCCTCCGGCCAGCCCAACCGGCGGCGGAGCGCGGCCCGATCCAGGCTGGGCGCGGCGAGGCGGGCCCAGTTGGGCACGGGGTGGATCCGTTCCGGGCGGACGCCGAGCGAGGCGAGATACGGCGTGAACGCGTCCGTGATGACGCCGATCGCCCGGGCCCCGACGGCCACCCATCCTTCCGCCGCGGAGGTTACCCGGGCGACCGCTCCGCCGCCGGCGATCCCCGACTGGCTCGCTGCCGGCCCCATGAGGTCCTGGAAGAGGAGCCCGTACGGAGCGCGGAGTCGTTGCCCGGTGAGCCGCGCGAGGATGCCGCCCGACAGGCTGGGGACGACGCCGAGGATCGCGTCGGGACGGCCGAGCCGGAGGCTGGCAAGGAGCCCCGTGAGCCCGAACGTGCCTTCGTACAGGGCGCGCTTCGCGGCCGTCTGGCTGCTCGGGATGTAGTGGGCGGCCCGTAACACCGTCACGCCGTCCAGCCGCTCGGTGGCCAGCAGGCGGCGCGGCGTGCCGCGCATGAGCCGCCATCCGGGGTAGCTGGGCAGGCCGGTGAGGACGGTGACCTCGTCGCCGCGCGCCGCCAGGTGCTCCGCGAGCCCTGCCGTGAAGGGTCCGATCCCGGTGGGCTCCGGGCGGTAGTTGATCCCGATGATCAGGACGCGCACCGGTCTCTCCCCCCCGCGGCGATCAACTGCGCTTGTCCGCCAGCGGGCTTGAGACGGACGCGCCCTGCGGGCCCGGCTTCGCCGCTGCCTCGGCCCCGTACGCCCCGTAGTAGTCGTAGTAGACGTAGTCGCTGCGCGCTCGCTGGGAGAGCCGGTTGAGGGCGGCGCCCAGGACCCGGGCGCCAGACTTGGCCAGGGCCTCGCGCCCGCGCCCTGCCGCGGCCCTGCGGGTGCGCCCCGCGTCGATCACCAGGAGCGTCCCGTCCGTGATGGAGGCCAGGATGGCGGCGTCGGTCACGGCCTGGAGCGGCGGGCTGTCCACGATCACCAGGTCCGCGGCCGCGACCAGACGCTCCAGGATCGTCTGCATCCGGTGGGACCCCAGGAGCTCGGCCGGGTTGGGCGGCAGCGGTCCCGTCGTCACGATCCGGAGGTGCTCCTCCTCGGTCACCTGGGCAACGTCGTCGATGGCCACGTCGTCGCTCCGCAGGAGGGAGCTCAGGCCGCTGGCGTTGGGCAGGTCGAAGAGCTTGTGGATGCCCGGCTTGCGAAGGTCCGCGTCCAGGAGGATCACTGTGCGGCCGGCCTGGGCGAAAGCGACCGCGAGGTTGCTCGACGTGGTGGTCTTCCCCTCGCCCGGGATGGAGCTGGTCACCAGGAGCGTCCGCACAGGCTCGTCCACGGCGGCGAACTCCAGGTTGGTGCGCAGGGTCCGGTAGGCCTCCGCCGCGGGCCCGCGCGGATAGAGCAGCGCGGCGAGGTGGTAGATCTCGCTGCGGCCCTTGTCGCCCTTCATCTTGAGGACCGTGCCCAGGGTGGCCAGCCCGGTCGCGGCCTCCACGTCCTCGGACGACTTCACGGTGTCGTCCAGGTACTCCATGGTGAACGCGATGCCGAGCGCCAGGAGCAGCCCCACGAGCGCGGCGAGGAGCGTGTTCAGGAGGACTCGCGGGGACGAGGGCGCCAGGGGCGGCGTGGCGGGATCCACCACCGTGACGGCATTCGCCGACGACCCCGGGAGGGCCAGCAGCGCTGCGTAGGACCCGCGCAGGGCGGTGATCCGGTCCCGGAGCGCCTGGAGCTGCTGCGCCTCGGCGCTGGTGCGCGCCGGGAGGCCGGCGAGGCGATCGATTTCGGCCTGGGTGTCCTGGATCTGGACCTGGGCGGCGCTGATCTGGCCGGCGATGAAATCCTGGACCTGGCTGTTCTTGCCGTAGACGCTGTCCGACGCGGCGATCAGCTGGTTCCCGATGGCGTTTGCCAAGTTCGCGGCGCGCTGCGGATCGCCGTCCTGGACGGTGACCGTGACCAGGGTCGACTGGCTCGACGCGTTGGCCTTCACGCGCCCCCGGAACTCGTCGGTGGTGAGGCCCAGGCCGGCGTTGGAGATCACCTGGGCGAGGATCGTCCCGGTGGTGGCCAGGTCCGCGTACGTCTGCGAGATCCGCTGGCTGGCCAGCAGGTCGTTGTAGTTGGGGGTGGAGGAGCTGCTCGACTGGCCCACGAGGAGGGTCACCTTCGCCTCGTAGACCTTCGGCAGCGAGCTGGAGACCAGGTACGCGGCGCCGCCGGCCAGGAACAGGCTGGCGATCAGGAGCCAGAGCCACGAGCGGATGACCTGGCCCTGGCGACGAAGATCCATCGGTGCGCGGTTCCCCAGTGCGGGTGGTCGGGGTGGCGGTGGGTCGCGATCGGGTCATGCCGGCCGGGGGCGCTGCCAGCGGGATCGGGCCCCGAGTATACGCGCGGGGCGCGCCCGGAGGCGCCCGAGCTCTCTATGCCCGCTGGATCGTCGGCGGGGTCCCGACCCACCCGAGTGTGCACCCGGTGGCCACCATGACCGCCGGTGATCCGGCAGGAGCGACGTTGTGTCATGGGATGCGCCGGGCGACCGCTGAACGGCTGTTCCGGTCACCGGATGCACAGGGGGTGACCCGGTCGGCGGTCTCGCCGGTCGCAGTGGTCACCGGGCGCACACGCCCGGCGGGGTGGGGGGCGGGTGAGTGCCCGCGGGGCCGTGCGGCGGGGGGGAAGAGCGGCAGGAGCCTCGCGGGGCACTTCGTGCCACCTACGAACAGGGGTGCTGCCGGCACAGCGTCGAGGGCGTCGCGGGCCGTCGGGACGGGGCGCCGGCCGTGATTTCACGCTCAGCCGCCGAGCCAGGAATGCCGGCGAGGTGGCCGCCGCGTGTCCACATCCCGTCCACGTATTCGCCTGGTTCGTATCTGTCACCAACGCGGGGCGGCGGAGGAGCGGCCGCGACCCGGCGGCCCCTCGAGCGCCGGCCGGTCGAGACAGGACTACACGGGGCAGGTATCAGCCTCGCGAACCCGATGACCGCACGGAGGAGTCGGCGGCCCGCATCAGGCTGACCCGTTTGTCAGGGAAGATCGCGTTGAT
>DATCGK010000332.1:0-3230 GCA_036508975.1 Candidatus Limnocylindrales bacterium | reverse complement strand
GTCATTTCAGCGACGATCATCGCCCATCCGGCGCCGGAGTGCCGCGACCGACCGGGCGCGCCGCCGGGGGCGGGTGATCGCGCAGGCGGTGCCACGTGATCGCGCAGGCGGTGCCACGTTGCCGAATCCACGCCCGTGCCGCGGCCCCGGGGCGCGATCATGAAGGTGACACCCTTCGAGCGCGAACGAGAAGAGGAGCCCATGGGACGGATCATCACCGACGGCGCGGGACCGCTCCCAGCGACGGCTGACCTCGTCATCGTCGGGGGTGGGATCGCCGGCGCCGCCGACGCCTTCTTTCTCGGACGCTACGGCCTGTCCCCGGTCGTCCTCGAGCGCGCCCCACAGCTCGGCTCGCTCACGACCGCCCAGGCCGTCGCCTGCTTTCGCGCGCAGTGGGACGACGCAAACTACGCCGCGCTCGTCCTCCCCAGCATCGCCTTCTACGAGGCGTTCGAGGTGGATACCGGCCTCGACGGCTGGGCGATCGGGCTCCGGCAGCAGGGCTGGCTCTTCCTCACGGCCGCCCCGGACGGCCCCGCCGCCTTCGGGCGATTCGTGGAGGCGACCCGCTCCTTCGGCGTGCGCGACTCCGAGCTCCTCGTCGGCGACGAGATCCGGCGACGCTTCCCGTGGGTGGCCGAGCACATGACCGCGGCGACCTTCCGGGCCCGCGACGGCTGGGTCTCACCCTACGAGGTCGTCCACGGCCTGGCCCGCGCGTCCGCCGCCGAGTTCTTCCTCGGGACGGCGGCGTTCGAGATCCTCGTCGACGGCGGGCGCGTCACGGGGGTGAGGACCGGGCAGGGGGCCATCGCCACCCCGCGCGTCGTTGTCTCGGCCGGGCCGTTCGCGCGCCGGCTCGCTGCCGCCGCGGGCTTCGACCTGCCGGTGACCATGGTCCGCCACCACCGGGCGATGGTTGCGCCCCAGCCGGAGATCCCGGCCGATGGCCCGATGACGCTCGACGTGGATACCCACGCCTACTGGCGGCCGGAGGGTGGCGGGGCGTTCCTGGGCATGGGCCAGGACGAGGACGGCACCGAGCCGGCGGACCCCGTGCCGACCGACTGGACGTTCCCAGCCGTGGTCATGGACGCGGCGAGCCGGGCCGTCCCCTTCTGGTCGACGATCGCCGACCGGCTGACGGGACCCGAGGTCAGCCTCGCCGCCGGCCAGTACACCTGCACCGCCGACGGGCTCCCGCTGATCGGCGGCTGCGACATCGAGGGGCTCTACTTCCACACCGGCGACAACGGCTGGGGGATCGAGGGTGGCCCCGAGGCCGGGCGCCGCCTGGCGGCGATCGTTGCCGGCGCCGAGCCCGACGACGCATCGAACCCGTATCGGCTCGACCGCCCAACGGCCGCCCAGGGCGCTCCGCGGACGGTCACGTACTGAGACGGCCGACGCGACTTCCCCGCAGCCCCCGACCTGGGCAGGGACCTGGGCAGGGACCATGGACTCCATCGCGGATCTCGTCGACACTCCACTCTGACCTGGAAACGAAGAGGAGGCGCACGAGGTGGATGGGAGCGAGATCGCCCTCATCGCGCTGATGGCGGCGGCGGTGACGGCAGTCCTCGTTCCATACGTCTTCCGGGCGCCAGGCCGAGCTCTCCGCAAGCGGTTCGTTGCCCTGGGCACGCTCAAGGGCAGGACGCGCAGGGAGATCGTCAAGGCTGTCGGCGAACCGGGTTCCGAGACGACGCTCCCGGACGGCCGCACGCTCCTCCAGTGGCGCGCCACCGGCTACCACATCGCGCTCGTGTTCGAGAAGAACGGCCGCTGCTTCGGCGTCACGCATGAGAACGGGCGACGAGTGACCTCCGGCTCGCGCCGGGGCGCGTAGGGCTCATCCGCGCTGCTTCAGGCTCGGCGTCCGTGCAGCGCGACTTCGAGCCGCTGGAACCCCCGGAACTGGAACGTTGGACGGCGGACCGGGGTCGAGACGATCTCGAGCGCGTCCTCGCTGCCGGCGAGCTCGCCCAGGGTCACCTCGAGCTCCATCCTCGCCAGCGGGGCCCCGATGCAGAAGTGGATCCCGCCGCCGAAGGTGATGTGCCCCGTGTCATCGCGCGCCACGTCGAACCGGTCCGGATCCGGGAACCGGCGGGGGTCGCGGTTGGCGGCGCCGATCACCAGCGCGACCCGCGATCCTTCCGCGACAGGGGCACCGCCGAGCTGCACCCCCTCCTCGAGGACCCACCGCTCGAACCATTGGAGGGGCGGGTCCCAGCGCAGGATCTCCTCGATCGCCTGCCGTGCGGTGACCGCGCCCTCGCGGATCCGGCGCCACGCCTCGGGGTGTGCGGCGAGCGCCGCCACGCCGTTCGCGGTCGCGTTGACCGTCGCCTCGTGGCCGGCCATGAGCAGGACCATGGCCGTTGACACGACCTGGTCATCGTCGAGCCGTACGCCGTCGATCGTGGCCGTGATCAGGGCGGTCGTCAGGTCGGCACCGGGATGCGCCCGGCGATGGCGGACGACGTCCAGCAGGTAGCGCCGGAAGTCGCCGGTGGCACGGTTCGCGACCGCCTGCTGGGCTTCGCTCACGCCGGGCTCGTACATGCTCACCGTGTCGTCGGAGAGCCGCTTGATCGTGTCCCGGTCGCCGGGAGCCACGCCGATCAGGTCGCAGATGATGCCCAGTGAGAAGGCCTGGCCGTAGTCCACGAGGTCGATCGACCCTCGCTCCCGCCCGGGGGCCAGCAGCTCCGCCGCACGGGCCTCGATCCCGCCGCGCAGCGCGTCCACCGCACGCGGTGTGAACGCCTCCAGCACCAGCCGCCGGAGGCGCGTGTGGATCGGAGGCTCGAGGTTGAGCAGCTCCCAGCGCTCGAACGCCTGGAAGTCCGTCCAGCGCGGGTCGCGCCACACGGGGATGCCCGGGTCGAGCCCCAGCTCCTCCGCGGTGTACCGGTGCAGGAACGTGGAGCCCAGCCGACGGTCCCGGAACGCGGCGTGCACGTCGGCGTACCGGGTGAGGTAGGTCAGGTGATCGCCGGGCTGCCGGAACGCGGCGGCCGCCTCGCGCGCGACGGCGTATGCCGGGTAGGGATGCGCGGCGAACGCGGGATCCAGCGGGTTGAGGAGGCGCCCGGGCTCCGGGGAGGCGGTCATGGGGTTGATGATCGGGCAGAACGGTCGGCGGCGCTCAACCCAGGGGTCGATGACGCGACCATCGACGGGCACGTGCGGCCAGGACACCCTGTCTTCAGCGCGCCCTC
>DATCGK010000331.1:0-5373 GCA_036508975.1 Candidatus Limnocylindrales bacterium | reverse complement strand
GAGCCCCGTTCGGCATCATCCGTGAGGGCAAGCCCTCAACGCTTCGGATCGACGAGGCGAAGGTGGCGACCGTTCGTCGGGCGTACGAACTCGCCGCCGTCGGGCAGACGGACTGGGAAGTTGCAGCCGCCACCGACCTTGCTAAAACCCACGTCGGCGAGCTGCTCACGAACCCGATCTACGCGGGACGTCTCCGCACTGGCGAGCCGGCCGGCATTGCGCCCATCGTCGAACCGGCCCTCTGGTCCAAGGTGCAGTCCATGCGCGAGTTGCGCCGAACGCGCACGCCGGGCCGGATCGTCAAGCGCAACTACCCGCTCCGCCTGCGCTGCTCGGGCTGCCAGCGGTTCCTCTATGGCGACGTTGGGCGCTACCGCCACCCGGCGCCGACCTGCGACGCGTTCATCGCCGGGACGCCTGACGCACGTCGGCGCTACACGAAGGGCGACGACAAGCGCGCCGGCGGCCACTCCTACCCGCAGACCTGGTATGAGGACGCCATCGGTCTCCTCCTATCCGAAGTGGGCTCGGTCGATGACGTCACCATCACCGAGGGCGTCCGCCGGTACCAGGATCGGCCGACACGTGTCGATGGCGCAGCCCTGGCCCGCATCAGCCGAGAGCGCGAGGAAGCCTCGCGACGCCTGGCAAAGTCGCGCGACGTGATGGCCTGGCAGCGCGAGATAGCACAGCTCGACGCGGAGGAGCAGGGCGCACGGGACCCGGTCGAACGAGGGCGGCTCACGTCATCCGAGGTCGTCGCCTACCTGCGTTCCCTGCCGTCGCTCTGGGCGGATGCGGGACCTGATGGACGCCAGGCTCTGGCGACGGCGCTGTTCGCGCGCACGGACGTCCTGGGCTTCGAGCGGATGGAGTACGAGCTCACGCCCGATGCGATCGAACTTGGACTCGGCGCCGCCTTGCCGGCCGTGTTCGAGATCGGGAAAGAACGTGAGTTTGGTCGGGGCGAGAGGGCTTGAACCTGCCGTTCCCACACCTCGGATCGCGCTGCCCGAGTGGATCGCGAACGCGCTCCGTGGTGCCGCGTAGGTCGTCGGGGCGAGAGGGCTCGGGCCTCCGGTACCCGGCAGATCCGCGGGTGCGCGGTGTCGATGGGCGGGAGTCGAGGGCCGGCCGACCTCTTCCTGACGGCCTGACCCCACGCTGTCATGCCATGCCTGGGGACACGACCGGGGCGTGGCACAACGGTCGCGCACGTCCTTTGGGAGTCCCCGGGGACGTAGCCCGGACTTACCCCGTGCTCAGGTCGCCGCACAGGCTGGAGACCATGAGCAGCCAGCCGCCGTGCCCGTCCGCGTCGAAGTCCAGGACGCCGATGATCTCGCCAGCCCTGACCACCCTCACCCAGCCGTTGTCGGACGCGTAGCCAGCACGTTCCACCACGTCACCGGCCTGGAGGCCGCGGAGTAGTTCCTGGGCCTGCCGGACCGGGTCCGCGGTCTTGCCCCGTGCGTCTGGGCCGTACGACGCCGAGCCGCTGAAGCAGCTGCCCACGCCGTCGCTGATGACTGAGGGGCGGTACCAGCCGTCCGGGTCCTCGATCCTGAGTGCGCTCGCGGGTGGCAGATCCGGCAGCGTGGGATCCCCGCAGTCGATCATGACGTCGCCCGGAGCGACACGCAGCACGATCTCCTGGTTCGCTGCGTCCAGCGGCACGGACTCGCGGCCGGACTCGTGCTCGATGCCCAGGTACCAACCTGGCTCCCCGGTGACGCGGATCCGCACGCCGTCACGTGATGCGCGAACGCGGTCCGACCCGAGCTCCGGGGCGCCGGGCCCGCAACGCACGTCGAGGACCGCCACCAACTCCCCAGATGCTCCAACTGTCGAGGCGGCCGTCGGCGTGGACGACGGCACGGGGGTCGGGGGCGGCGAGGCACTCGCCGCCGGTGCCTGTGCGGCGGCCGCTCGCCACCAGGCCGCCCCGGGGACCCCGTTGCTGCTGTTCTCGTCGTAGCCGACCGTCGTCAGGCCGACCACGAGATCCATCGTTGCCGACGACGCAGCGACATACGGGCCGAACCCATCGAGCGCAGCATCGGTGGCCGCGCACCGCCACGTCCGCCCGTCCGCGGACTCCCACATGCCGGCGTGACAGGTGGACGCGTCCATGCCGCCGGTGATGAGGAACCCGGTGGAGACGGCGGCGATCGAGGCTCCCCAGCCGTCTTCAAAGGCCCCACCAGTGACGTTTGTCCAGGTCACGCCGTCGGTTGACCACCAGACGCGAACGCCGTATCCGTCATTGGTATCCGCGCCTGCGACCACCACGATGCCATCGTTCGACGCCACCCCGTTCGCGGCAGTATCCGTCATGGCGCCCGCTCCGGGACGGGCATGGAACGCCGGCGCATCCGGAACCCGGGACCATGCCCTTCCGTCCGTCGAGGTCCAGAGGGCGGCGTGCCGCGACGACACGCCGGCCGCGACGTACCCGCCGTCGTATGCGGATACGGCGTTCATCCCGCCACCCAGCAGGGCCTCCTGGTCGGGGACTACCTGCCACGCGAGTCCGTCGGGCGACGTCCAGGCGATCGACCGGACGGGTTCCAGCCCGCAGTTGACGTCGCAGGCTGGGTCCTCGCGCCCCACGGCCAGCCACCCACCCGGCGTCGCGACGACATCGGTGACAAGGATCGTGTCGGTGCCCTGCGCCGTCGCCTCGAACGCATTCGGGCTGGCCGTCCAGGCGAGGCCGTCCGGCGAATACCAGCTCGACGGCCGGCCATCGATCGTGCCGATCATGACGACACCGGTCGATCCCGCCGCGACGTCACCGTGTTGCTCGCCGGGCATCGCCGGCTGGCGGTGCCACACAAGCCCGTCGCGCGAATCGACGACGGCATCGTTGCCATCGAGTCCCATGCCCACCGCGATGAAGCGCGACCCGGTCCACGCCACGTCAAGGAACTGCACTCCCCGTACCGCCTCCTGGTCCGGCACGGGCTGCCAGCCGCTCGCCGTCGCGGGCCCAGCGCTCGCGTCCGGGCCGGGGGTCGCGGTCGCCACCGGGGGGACGACGATCGAGAGGTCGTCGTCGCGCCGGAGGAGCTGGGCCCCCACCGCGAGCGAGCCCACCAGCAGCAGGCCCAGGAGCGCGGCGAGGACGAGCAGCCGGAGCGGGTTGCGGACGGCGGCCGGGTGGAGTGCCGCGGCGAGGATCTCGGCCCCGCGGCGCTCGGGCAGGACCACCGCGGGCAGGTGCCCGAGAGCCAGGGCGTCACCCCGGTAGGCCGACGCCCGGCGGGCGCAGGCCGGGCAGCCCGCGAGGTGCCCGTCGAGACGGCCGCGCTCGGACGGGGAGAGCGGGTAGTCGACCGCGGTGGCGGCGAGTGTGAGGAACGTGTCGTGCGGCTTCATCGGGACGCCTCCGCCGACTCGAGCCGGCTCCGGACCCGCATCCGGGTCCGGCAGAGCAGGGTGCGGGTTGCCGGCTCGGAGCGCCCGATCGCGGCCGCGATCTCGGCACCGGTGAAGCCCTCCGACGCGAGGAGCAGGGCCGCCCGGGCGCCGGGGTCGAGATCCGCGAGGACCGCGAGGAGGTTGGCGCGGCCCTCGCGCTGGAGGTAGCTCGCCTCGGGGGTGAGCGTGGTCGTGGTCGGGGCGTCGGTGCTGCGGATCTTGACGATCCCCCGGAAGGCGGCCGAGAGGCGCCGACCGCGGCTGACCGCGAGGTTGGCGCCGACGCGGTAGAGCCAGGCCCGGGTGTTGTCCGGCGCCCGGCCGGCCCGGATCTCGGTCGTCAGGCGCAGGTACGACTCCTGGAGGAGATCCTCGGCAGCCTCCGGGCTGCGGGTGGTGCGGACGAGGAACGCGAAGACCTCCTCATGGTGGGCGGTCCAGGCCGCCACCACAGCCGCGTCCGCCTCCGCGGCGCGATGCGCGCCCGCGGTGTCGACCGCTTCCAGGGGAGAGGTCACCGGTTCCACGCCAGATGGGACGCTATGCCCCTCCCGGTGTTTCAGGGCAGAGGCGAGGGGCCCGATTTGGGGCGCGAATAGGCGCGGGCAGGGAGTCCCAGAACGGCAGGCAAGCGGTGTGGCCTGGGTCGTCGCTGCTCGGACTGTTGGCGGCATGCCCGTATGGGCATGAACCCCCGCGGTCCCGCCCCGCCGCCTGCACCCGTGGTGCATGACGGCGCGCTGGCCTGATCCACCCCGACTCCCGGGCCCCCTGCCGGATACCCCCTCGGTCAACTGACCGACACCCGGGCGGGCCGCTCGCGTCCACCCTCATGGCGTGGTCCGCCTCCCTGCTCCGAGCCGCCCCGCAGCGGCGGGCGCTGCCATCGTCTGAATCCACCCGAGCGTCGAAGCCGAGGCCCGCGGCTGGGCAGCCGCGATGACCGGCGAGTTCAGGGTGGAAGTGCGTAAGACTGGTCGGGGCGAGAGGATTTGAACCCGCCGTTCCCACGCCGCGAATCGTGGTGCCGGATTGGATCTTACGGACCGTCCGGAGAGTGGCCTAGTCGTCGAGGAGAGATGACGGGCGCGACCGCCGCGGGTTCTGCAACGGCCTCCGAGATCAACACGAGACGTCCGGGCGTGTGCATGACCAGCGACTATGATGAACCCCAGCACTGCAAGAGAGGATGCCGTCGTGACTGTCGCTATCGTGGTCCAGGTGAGCGAAGGACTCGTCCTCGCGACGGACAGCGCAATGGCGGTTCAGGGGGAGCTCGCACTTCCTGGCCGAGCACCCCAAACCGGCCTCCTGAAGGTCTATAACAGCGCCACCAAGATCGTTCAGTTGCGAGAATGGCCCATCGGGCTGGTGACATTCGGAATCGGACAAATCCGGAATCGAACGATCGAGAGCCACGTCCAGGAGTTCGCTGAGGCCCAGGATCCCGAACAGCCGGCGTCCATCCAGGAGCTTGCCCAAGACCTTCATGGCTTCATTGCCGGACGCCTCGGGCCGGTTCCCGCTGGCGCGTCCTTGGGCATCCACTTGGCGGGCTACGCTCCGACAGGGTTCTTCCCCGAGCAATACCTCCTCACGTTTCCCGGCAGTGTCGAGCGAATGAGGCCAGACCGCGATGACGGGACTCCGAACTTCGGCGCCACGTGGCACGGCATGACGGATGCGATAAATCGGGTGTTCAAGGGGTTCGAGCCAGAGGCCCCAGCGGCGTTGAAGGCCGCCGGTGTTTCGGACGCTCAGCTCGCCGTGCTCAACAACTTCGAGTACCCGGTGATCTTCGACGCGATGCCGCTGCGGGACGCGATTGATTTCGCGGTGTGGCTTGCTGAGGTGGCGATCGGACGATACCGTTTCGTGATTGGAGCGGCCATGGTTGTCGGACCCGTCGACATTGCTATCATCACGCGCCAAGGATTTCGCTGGATCAAG
>DATCGK010000330.1:0-6809 GCA_036508975.1 Candidatus Limnocylindrales bacterium | reverse complement strand
ATCAACGCGGGCCTGCTGCTCGGCGTGGCCTTCCTTGCCGACAAGTGGGCCAAGATCGACTTCACGATCGGGGGCTGGCCGGCGGGCGGGTTCACGGCCGACACGATCGTCGGAGCGGTGGTCGCGTCCGTCCTCCTCGGGCTCATCTCGGCCGTCGTCGGGCTGGTTGTCAAGGATTGACCCGGTGACCACCCAGGCGGACTCGCTCCGCGGGGCCGCCCGGCGGTTCGGCACGCCGTCATACGTCACGTCGGTGGCCTCGCTGGACGCGGCCGCGGCGGAGCTGCGCGAAGCCTTCCCCGACCCGTGGCTGCGCGCGTTCTCCCTCAAGGCGAACGACGTGCCGGCCGTGGTCGAGCGGCTCTCCACGGCGGGGCTGGACGCGAACGTGGTCTCGACGGGCGAGTGGGCGGCCGCACGGCGAGCTGGCGTCCCGAACGGGAGGATCACGCTGGAGGGCGTCGGCAAGACGACCACGGACCTCCTGGCCGCGGTCCGGGCCGCTGCCGCCGGGGAGCCGCTGCGCTGGGTCGCGGTGGAGAGCCCGGAGGAGCTCAGTGCGCTTGGCGCCCTGGCTGCGCGGGCCGGGCTGGGGCGGGCGGGATTGCCGCTGCTGGACGTGCTGCTCCGCCTGAACCCGGATGTCCACCCGGAGACCCGCGCGGGGCTGGCGGTCGGGCTGGGCGCGTCCAAGTTCGGGATGACCGAGACGGAGCTCACGGGCGCGGCTGCGGACCTGCCGGCCGACGGGCCGTTGCGGGCACGCGGGATCCATCTCCACGTCGGCTCGCAGCTGGGTGCGGTGGACGCGTGGCGGGACGCGGTGCGGCGGGGCCTGGCCGTCATGGCGCTGGTGGGTGCCGGACGCCCGGACTTCGACACGTTCGACGTCGGGGGCGGCTTCCCGGTTGGTGAGGCCGGGACGGTGCCGACGCCGGCGCGGTTCGCGCGGGAGGTCGCCCCGCTGCTGGGGGCGATCCCGGAGGGTCGGCGACCGCGGCGCCTGGCCGTGGAGCCCGGACGCTTCCTGGTCGCGCGGGCGGGGTGGCTCGTGGCGAGCGTGCTCCACGTGCGAGAGCGGGCGGGGGCCGACGGTGACCAGGTCCGTATCGTGGTCCTGGACGCTGGGATGACGGAGCTGATCCGGCCGGCGATGTATGGGGCATGGCACCGGGTCGTGGCGCTCACGTCGCTCGGCCGCCCAGTCCTCGAGACCGGCCCGGACGCCCCGGGCTCGGCGAACGACCCGGGTTCGGCGAACGACTCGGGTTCGCACGCCCCGGGCCTGGCGCCCGCCCGCGTGGATGGTCCCGTGTGCGAGAGCACGGACACCTTCGGCACCCACGACCTGCCGCCGCTCCGCCGCGGTGACCTCGTGGCCATCTCGGATGCCGGCGCCTACGCCGCCTCGATGGCCTCGACCTATAACGGGCGGCCCGCCGCGCCACAGGTCCTGGTGGAGCCCGACGGTCGCCTGGTGCTCGGCCGGCGACGCGGCCGCGCGGTGGGTCGATAGCGCGCCGTCAGCGCGAGAACCGTTCCCGCACGCAGGGCCGTTCCCGCACGCAGGGCCGTTCCCGGGGCCGCCGTGTGGGGTCGCCGCCGGGGGCCGCCGACGGTCACCTGATCCGGCCTCGAACCACGTATCGTGGACGCGTGCCGCAGCTGTCGCTGATCCCCCGCCGTGCCCGTCGTGTCCTCGCGGCAGTCGCCGTCCTCGCTCTGGCCATCCTGCCGCTCGTCCCGGCCACCTTCGCCGCCGGGCCCCCGTTCCCGCCCCCCGTCAACAACCAGGCCGTCTACGACCAGGCGGGGGTGCTGTCCGACCCCGTCAGGCAACAGGTCGAGGCGACAATCGACGGCATCGAGAACCGGACCGGCGCCGAGGTGGTCGTCTACACCCAGCTGGTGCCCGCCGGCGTCACGGCTGCGGAGGCGGAAGCCGACGCGATCGCGCTCATGGACCAGTGGGGCGTCGGCCGCAAGGGCATCGACGACGGCCTGGTCATCCTGTTCGACCTGAACCAGGGCGACCCCTGCCACGGTGAGGTCCAGCTCTATGCCGGACCCGGGTTCCGCGCCACGTACCTCACCAACGAGGAGCGCCAGGCGATCTTCGAGAACGACATGCTGCCCTACCTGCGCTCATGCGACATGGACGGGGCCCTGCTCGCGGCGATGGCCAAGGTCGATGCCGCCGCGACACCGGGGCATGCCATGACGCTCGAGATCGCGCGGCAGGCGAACGCCGTCATCGGCCTGATCCTCGCCCCGCTCGTCCTGTTGCTGCTCGTCGGCGGCGGGCTGATCCGGTGGTACCGCGCAGGCAAGGACCCCGTCTACCTCGACGATCCGTCGATCCTGGTGCCCGCGCCGCCACCGGGCCTGACGCCGGCCGCGGGAGCCGCCGTCCGCGAGGGTGGTGTCGCACGCCGGTCGCTCACCGCCGCCAGCCTGGATCTTGCCGTGCGCGGGTACGCGGGGTTCCGCGCGGAGCCCGGCGGGGCGTCCGGCGGCACGCCGGAAATCGGCATCTTCGCGGGCGAGGCCGTCTCGGGCGACCAGGCTGAGCAGGCGCGGATGCTGCGCGCGCGCCACCGGCCGATGGACCCGGCCACGGAGTACCTGCGGGCGCAGCTCGCGACGCTGGCGGGCGGGTCCGCGTACATCGAGCCTGCCCGGATCACGGAGCTCGGCAAGTACGTGGGCGAGTTCAACAAGCGCCTCGAGACCCACCTCGTCAAGGAGGGCTGGTACCGGGAGCGGCCGTCGCGCACCTCGGGACGGTGGGCGGGTCGCGGGATGCTGGCGTTCGTGGCCGGCCTGGTGACGCTCATCGTGGGGTTCAACCTTCCGTCTGGCGGGACGGTGCTGCTCGGGATCGCCCTCATCGTCTCGGCGATCGCGCTGCTCATCATCGCCCGCGCCATGCCGGCTCGAACGCAGGCCGGGGCAGTGATCCGGGCCATGCTCGAGGCGTACCGCCGCACGCTCGAGAAGACGATGGCGCAGGCGCGGTCGATGGGCCAGGTCGTGACCGAGTCCGCCATCCCCCTGATCGAGACCCCCGATGACGCGGTCGCGTGGGGCGTGGCGCTCGGGCTCCAGGGCGAGGTGGAGCAGGTGCTGGCGCGGTCCTCCGAGGACGCCCGGGCCGGCGGCACGGGGTACTACATGCCTGCGTGGTACGTGGCCGGCGGCGGCGGGTCGGACGGGGGGGGCGGCAGCGGGGGCGGCGGCTGGGCGCCGGGCCTCATGAGCAGCTCTCCCATCCCGGACTTCGGCGGGATGATGTCCGCGCTCGGCACGATCGGGGACTCGCCAGCGTCAACGGGCGGTGGTTCGGGCGGCGGGGGCGGGTTCTCGGGCGGTAGCTCGGGCGGCGGTGGCGGGGGCGCGGGCGGCGGCTTCTGAGGGAGGGCTGGCGACAGCGGCCGGGGGACGTCCGGCGGCGGCCCCCGAGCCTCGCGCGGTACACTCGGCGCCATGGGAGCCACCGACACGATGGAGATCTTCTTCGAGCGCCTCAACGAGGGCGACGTCGCCGCCGCCGTGGCGCTGCTGGACGAGCGCACCGAGATGCGCGTCCACGTCGGCGACAACGCCCGGACGCTGCGCGGCGTCGAGCAGGTGGGCGGCTGGTTCCTCCGGGCCGACAAGGGCCTCAAGATGGTCCCCGGCGACGCGCGGGACATGGGCAACACCTACCAGGCCGACCTGATCGTGATCCGCCCCGGGGCGCCCAGCCAGCACCTCGACGCCCAGTTCCGTGTCGAGGCCGGGAAGATCACCTCGATCAACCTGACGCCCTACTCGCGCTAGACCCTCACGACCGCGGCGCGCCGGTCGGACACGGGGTCGCCCGCAGTAGCAGGAGTGCAGGACCGCCCGTCAGGGCGAGGACGAAGGCGACGCAGCGCCGGCGTTCGGCACGGGCGCCGGGATCTTCACCTCGTCACCGATCTTGATCTTGTTCGGGTCCGTGATCTGCGGGTTGGCGGCCAGGAGCTGCTCCACGGTGACGCCGAACTTCTTGGCGATCTTGGACATCGTGTCGCCCTTCGCCACCACGTAGACCTGCGGGGTCGATGCCGGTACCGCCGTGATCGCCGCCGAGGGCGTCACCTCGGCCGCGGTCGGGCGGGGCGTGGCCGTCGTGCCCACCCCGGCGTCCTTGCTGCCGATACCCAGGAACATCGGACCCAGGAAGAACAGGGCCAGCGCGGCGAGCGCGATCGCGATCACGGCAACGCCCAGGCGTGGGATTCCGCCCATGCTGGGCAGGCCGACCCGGGTCTTCAGGGTGGGATAGGCCTCGTAGCGCCGCGGGCGCTCCCACGCGGGACCGAACACCTCGGACGGGTCCCGGTCGGGGGGACGGTGCACCTGGTCGTGGGATCCGGCTCCAGCCGCCGCGTTTCGAGTCGCTGCGGGGGCGCCGGCAGCGGCGATGGCAGCGGGGGCAGCGAGATCGGCGAATCCCCGATCGTCGACTCCAACGGCCGGCCACGCTTCGTCCAGATCGTCGACGGGCGCTGCGTACCGCGAAGGACGCGGCGTAGCCGGCTGCTCCGGGTCTGGTCCAGCCAGCCGATCGGCGGCGCTCCCGGCCAGCCCGGCAGCTGCCGGGCCATAGGCAGATCCTGCGGAGGAGTGGTCCGCGGGCTGGCCCTCTGCCGACCACGGCGGCGGCGCGGCCCACTCCCGCTGCGGGTTCCGACGCGGGGGGACTGGCGGCGGGGTATCCGTCGTCGGCGCATGCCGGGGTTCGCCGACCAGGGGCGGCAGCAGGGTGCTCACCGGCGTGACCACGGAGACGTCCTCGCGGACCGGGCGGGCCTCCGACGCACCGGGACGGGCGGCGGCGGCCTCACGACGTGCCCAGTCCTGGAACGTGGGACAGACCGCGAAGGCCGACGCGAGGCAGTACGCCTGCTGATGGGCGAGGGCACGCGGCGCCGGCCTCGGCTCTGCGAAGCAGCGGTGGCGGTGATCGGGAGCCAGCGCACGCCCATCGCGATCGTCCTCGAACGCCACGAATGGGCACGCAGGGGCGCCATCGACAATCTGGAGCCCTCGGTCGGTCATCGGCGGGATGATACCCGGACGAGCGGGGCCGTTCCCGCGCACCACTCCAGCAGGATTATCACGCCTGTCCGGGCTCCCACGGCGGAACCTCCGCGTCCAGTCGTGCGAGCGCCGCGTTGAAGTAGCGGGCATCCCCGGTCACCTCGACCCATTCGCCCAGCCAGGCCGGCAGGACGACCGGCTCGTCCTCGTGCCTAAGCTCCACCTCGACCACCACGAGTCCCCGTGGTTCGTCGAAGACGTCGATCTCGAGCTCTTGCTCACCGTGCGTCACCACGTGACGCGTCTTGCGGATGGTGCGCCGCGCCGGGTCGGCCCGCCCGAGACCCTCGACCCAGGCCGCCCCGTCGATCGGCTCCTCGTCCTCCTCGAAGGCGAAGGCGCCGACCTGCCGCTTGCGGGTGCGCCGGTAGCTCATCCCCTCCGCGGTCTCGGTGCGCCGGATCCGCTCCGCGTCCGGACTGCCGGCCAGGTAGACCTGCTCGATCCGCCGCGCCACCGCACCGCGGGCCGCGAGGACATCCGCCGCGGGCGCCTCGCGCAGGCGGAACTTGCGCTCGATCTCGATCGCCTTGGGGCTCATGACGCGATGGTAGACGGGTCGTTCAACCCCGTGCGGCCCCCGGCGCGTCCCCGGTCAGATCCCGGTGCTCCCCGGTCAGATCCCGGTGCGACCCCGGGCGCGACCGGGGTGTTTGACAGCCTCACGCCCCGACGGGACACTTCTGTGACCGGGCCGTCGATCGTCGCAACCCACGATGCCCCGCCGCCACACCCCCGGAGGTCGCTCATGTCCCCGCTCAACCGCATCTTCGCCCCGAAGACCGTGGCCCACGCCCATTGCGACCTGCCATGTGGCGTCTACGACCCGGAGCAGGCCCGCATCGAGGCAGAGTCCGTCTACCGGATCATCGAGAAGTACGCCGCGAACGAGGATCCGACGTTTCGCACCCGCGCCATCGCGATCAAGGAGCGCCAGGCCGACCTGGTCAAGCACCACCTCGACACGCTCTGGCACGACTACTTCAAGCCGGAACACCTCGAGGTCGTCCCCAACCTGCACGAGCTCTTCTGGAGCGCGAGCAAGCAGGTCTCGAAGGTCAAGGCCTCGACGAGCATCGACGACGCGAAGAAGCTGCTGGACCTCATCGACGAAGTGGATGCGGCCTGGAAGGCCACCGGCGGGGAGAGCAAGACCCGCGTCGCCGGACGCCCCGGCTGAGCCCGGTCCGCTCGCTCATGCGCGGTTCGAGGCCCCGTCCATGACGGGGCCTCGTCGCGTCCGCGGGATCGCGCGGCCGGATCCGGTCCGGGTCCGTCTGGCCGGCCCGTGGCGCGTGGCCGTGGCCGAGGGCTCGATGCGCCCGGCGATCGAGCCCGGCGACTGGCTGCTGGTGGACCCCACCGTGGCCCGCTGGCCGCGGCGTGGCTCGATCGTCGTGTTCCGGGAGCCCGGTTCGGACGTGCTGGCGATCAAGCGCGTCGCAGCCCGGCCCGGCGACTGGGTCACGTTCCTCGGAGGCCACCTGCAGCTTGGCGAGGACGAGGCCTGGCTGCTCTCCGATGCCTCCGACGCGGCGCTCGAGGCGGCCGGGTTCGGGCCTGCGATGGACTCCCGGCGGTACGGGCCGGTGCCGGTGGAGGCGCTGGTGGGGCGGGCATGGTTCCGCTACTGGCCCGGTGGCGCCCTCGGGCGGCTGCCTCTAGGACGGGCGGGCTGA
>DATCGK010000329.1:0-2143 GCA_036508975.1 Candidatus Limnocylindrales bacterium | reverse complement strand
CAGCGTGCAGGACCTCCGCGCGCTCATGGCCCTCGCCGACGCCCACCACGTCCCGGTGCGCCTCGTGGCCGACCAGGTGGACACCTCGACGGCGACCGGGAGGATGCTGCTCACGATGCTCGCCGCCGTTGACGAGATGACCGCCGACCTCGCGTCGGAGCATGCACGCGATGCCGTCGCGGTGCGCCGGGCTCGAGGCGACCGGATCGGGCACCCGTTCTACGGGGAGAAGGCGGGGGAGGATGCCGGGGCCGTCGTCTCGGCGTACCGCGAGGCCGATTCGATCATGGGCGCCGCTCGGCTGCTGAATGAGCGCGAAGTGCCGACCCGGATGGGTGGGCCGTGGTCAACGATCACCGTCCGTCAGCTGCTGGTCCGGCTGGGCGCCTACACGGGCCGGACGCGGCCCGGCGCGAAGCCGCGCGCGCCGTTCCTCCTGTACGGGCTCCTGCGGTGCCACTGTGGGCACATCCTGACCGGAACGCGCTTCCGTAACGGGCCGCAGCCCCTCTACACCGCCTACAAGTGCTACAAGGCGCGCGCCGTCCCGAACCACGGCCCCGGTTCGATCCCCGAGAAGACGATCCTCCCGTGGATCCGCGAGGAGATCGCGCATATCGACCTCGGAGGCGATCGGGCGGAGGCCATCCGCGACGATGCCGCCCGGCGTGCCGCCCTGACCGCCCGTCTCGAGCGCGCGTCCGAGGAGTACGTCGCCGGACGGTGGAACCGCGAGCGGCGTGACCGCGAGATCGCCGCCGTGGCAGACGAGATGGGCAAGCTCGGGGATGCCGTCGTGGTGGCGGACCTCGGCGACCTGGACGAGATGTGGACGTGGGCGCCGGCCGACGCGAACGCGACGCTACGGGCCATCCTGGAGCGGGTCGACCTGGGGCCCGACATGAAGCCCGTCTCGGCCCGGTGGCGCAACCCGGCGCTGCGCCGCGCCTGTGACGATCCGGCGTGCACCCATTGCCCGGCGCTGCGCGGCGATATGCAGTCCATCCGCTCGGACGACGCATAATCGGCAGCTATGCCCTTGACTATGCGCGGCGACGGAGTACCATTCGGGTGACTTCATAAGCGAACCGCGCAGCGTGGGGCCCCACCCGGAGAGCGAGGTGGAGAGGCCAGGAGCCGGCGAACATCCCGCGAGGGACTGATCGGCGCCCAACATCCCAGAAGGCCGCTGCGGGGCGTCGCGAGGACGTGTCGGAGGGAAACGGCACGAGCTGACTCCTGAGAGGAGCGTGGCTCGTGCCTCTTGATTCTCCGACCCGCGTCCCGATGCCACACCGCGAACGTGGGAAGCTCGGCGCCGCGAAACGATGGGGGCCGGCGCGCGTCGTCCGCCTCGACCAGCTGGACCCGGTGACCGCGGATATCGTCCGCGCGATCCTGACGGCCCGCGAGCACGCCGCCGAGGCCGCCGCGCGCGACCCCGGACAGAGTTAGAGGCGCCCGCTGTGAGAGCAACCGGACGCCTCTCCGACAATCCTAGCCCACCCCTGGCCGAACGGGAAGAGGCTGGGCGCTCGCCGCGCGACCCGCGGCGCATCTGGGCTCGGCTCCTGCCCCGTCCGCAGACCTTCCGCCATCCACACGCCCGCTACCTCGCGGAGTGGGCCGACGCGATCCTCTTCATGGAGACGTTCGCAGCCTGGGTTGACGCCCATCCCAACGCCGGCGCAGCCCCGGCGGAGCTCCGGCGATGACCGAGCTCGCGCGCGACTTCCGACCCCTGCCGTCGGTCGACGGCTACATGCTCGAGTTGGCCGAAGCGGGGACCACGCTCCGCGTCGAGCGGCTTCGTCGTGAGCGCGGCGAGCTCATCGGCGAGCTGACGGTCTCCTGTGCCCTGCCCGGGACGCGATCCCCCAACGGGATCCTCTCGGTTGCCGACTTCAACCTGTCGTCTGCCCGTGCCCGGACGGATCGCGGGAAGCTGCTCGCAGAGCGGTCGCAGGCGCCGATGGATTGGGCCGGGCTCCTGGAGGAGCTCTGCCAGTACGTCATCGGCGCCGAGCGGACCGGGCAACCGGCGATCCTCCTGCGGGACGTCCCGCGTCCCAACGTCGAAGACGACGACCTAGACGTAGACGTCGGGATCCGCCTGCTACGGCGTCATCCCGTAACCCTGTTC
>DATCGK010000328.1:0-2431 GCA_036508975.1 Candidatus Limnocylindrales bacterium | reverse complement strand
AGCGACGTGGGTACAACCTCTGCGGTTGTATGGTGCCGCCTCGACATCGTCCGTTCAGCGCCAGCGCGCGTCGTCAGCCGACGACGACGTGGATCGTGTGGAGGCCCGACGCTCCGTTGGGGAAGGCGTTGGCGACCGACTCGTCCTGGGCCTTGCCTGCGGCATCGACGACCCGGACCTGCAGCTCGTGGTCGCCGGGGGCGGCGTCCCAGCTCCAGAGCCACTGGCGCCAGAACTCGATGCCGGCGTCAGGACCCAGGCTGACGTCCGCCCATCCTCCGCGGTCGACGCGTACCTGCACCTTCCCGACGCCCACACCGTGGGCCCACGCCGTGCCGCCCACTTTGACGCTGCCGGACGAGACGTGGGAGCCGGGCCGGGGCACCTCGATCCGGGAGCTCGGCTTGATGGGCCCGTGGTCGGACCAACCCAGCACCGTCCAGTACGCCTGCTTCGCGGCGAACGTGGTGACCTCCATCTTCACCAGCCACTTCGTCGCCCCCACGAACCCGTAGAGACCCGGCGTCAGCAGCCGTACGGGGAAGCCGTGCTCCGGGCGCAGCGGTGCGCCGTTCATCTCGTACGCGACGAGCGCGTCCCGGTTGTCGAGCAGTGCCTCCAGGGGTGTGCTCACTGAGAAGTTGTCGGTGGATGTCGACAGCACCATGTCCGCCCCGGCTCGTACGCCGGCCCGGTTCAGCAGCTCCGACGTTCGTACGCCCAGCCACCGCGCCGACCCGATCAGGTTCTGACCCACGTCGTTCGACACACATTCGAGCGTCACCGGCCGCTCGATGGCATCCATGGCGAGCAGCTCTTCCCAGCCAATCGAGAAGGGGTGGTCCACCATCCCCTCGATCGAAAGGCGCCAGCTGCTGACGTCGAGCGACGGGGGCGACAGTGCAGTGTCGATGCGGTAGAAGCTGGAGGCGGGGGTCACGAAGGGACTCAGCCCGGGGACCTGGCCCTCCAGTCCCGTGGGGAAGGGTGTGAGCGATCGGGTCGGCAGGGTCACCGCCGACGAGCCGCCACTCCCGCGTGGCCACTGCCCGAGGAGGGCTCCCACGACTCCGACACTGCCCACACCGAGCGCCAGCCGCAGCCACTCCCGCCTGCCGCGGCCGTCCACCATGGGCGCCACGTCGGCGTTCCCGGACGCCCGTACGAGCCGGGGCAGCGCCCACCCGCCGACGACCAGGGCCACGAGCCCGGGCGCCCACCAGAGCGCCCCGCGGGCGGAGTCGACCCCGGCAGCCGTGATCGCGATCGCCGCCAAGGCCGCGCCCCAGATCAGCGCCGCTGGCGTCGAACGCCGGGCGACCAGCCCGACCAGCGCACCCAGCCCGAGCGTCACCGCGATGGCCCCCACCACCAGTACTGCCTTGTCCGCGGTGCCGAAGGTGGAGACGGCCCAGTCCTTGACCGGACCGGGCGTCAGGTCGATGGCCCGCGTGGCGACCGCGACGACCGGCGACGATGCGGGAGCCAGCAGGGCGACGAGATGTCCGGCCCCAAGTCCTGCGCCCGTCGCGAGCACGCCGTCCAGCGCGGCTCTGCCCCGCGGGACTATCTCGGCACGCTGTGTCGCCATCTCTCACCGTCACTGGAACGCACGCTGTTCGTCGAGACTACTCACACTCTCCTAGGGCCCTCGGGCACAGGACTAGGCCTGATGGTTTCGATCAGACAGGGCTCAGGCCTTCTTGTCCGGCTCGGTGTTCTTCGGCTGTACCGACCTGGCCGGAGGCTTGTCGCGCCCCGACTCCTCGTCCTTCTCCGCGTCATCAGAGGTCTTCTGGACGATGCCCGGCGTGTGGTGGACGGGCGCGTACACCACGTACAGACGCATGTCCACGTCTCCGGTGTTGATGATGTCGTGCCACGTACCGGCCGGCACCTGCACGCTCCAGCCGTCCTCGACGTCGAGCTGGAAGCTCAGGTCGTCCTCTGCCGGCCCCATGGTGACGTGGCCCTTCCCCGCGTCCAGCCGGACGAACTGGTCCGTTTGAGGGTGTGCCTCGAGCCCGATGAAGGAGCCTGGCGGGATCGACATCAGGGTCACCTGAAGGTATCGACCCGTCCAAGCAACCACGTACTCGGCCGAGCGATGTACGCGGGCGAACGGATCGGGGTAACGCGCAACGGCAAGCTCGCCGCCGTGGTGATCGGGGTTGAGGACCTCGAGGCCTTGGAGGAGTTCGAGATGGCCCAGGATCTCGCGCTCGTGGAAGTGCCGCATGCCGGAGGTCTTCGGCGCCAGGAGGCTCACCTGCAGGTCACTTTCGGGTCACTCGCCGGCATGGCCGAGCGTTCATGACGGTATGCCGATCCTGGGGGCTGTGGCCTGTGGGGTGTGAGTCGGGGAGCTTCGGGGGGGTGACCGGCGTCGAGCCCGAGCATGGGCTCATCGCGTGTCGCACGTCAGCCAAGC
>DATCGK010000327.1:0-2504 GCA_036508975.1 Candidatus Limnocylindrales bacterium | reverse complement strand
TACGTACCTGAGCTACAGGCGAGGCGAATGAACGGCGGAGGTGCGGTGACGATGGATCCGGCAGCCCTCGTCGGATTCCTCATCCTCGTCGCCGTCGCGGTCGCCGCCTGGTCGCGGCCGACGCGGATCCACGACGTCGGGCCTCGCGCGACGCACCGCGTTATCGTCGAAGAGATCGACGACCAGGGGCGCGTCACGCGTCACGTGGTCCTGTGAACCGTGGACCCCTACCTGGTCCTCGGGGTTCCGCCCGGCGCGAGCCCGGCCGAGCTGCGGGCTGCCTACCGACGGCTTGCGCTCGTCCACCATCCCGACCACGGCGGTTCGACCGAGAGGATGGCGCTGGTGAGCTCGGCATACGAGGCCGCCAGGGCTGGCCGTCGGGGCGGACACAACGACGAGGCTTCGGACGGGCAGGCCTGCGCCGGGCGCACGACGGCTCCGGCCGCGTCGCCGCACTCCTCTCGGGCCCCTGCCCCTGGGCCCGCCAGACATGCACCGCGCCACCTGATGCGATCACTCGCGGCGCTCGCCGAGACGCCGGTCCTCGGTTGGCTCGCACTGCTCCTCGGAGCGAGCGTGCTCGTTCGGATCACAGCCGTCGTGCTCGGACCACCCATCGACTCGTCCGCATTCCTCCAGCTGTGGGCCGCCGTCACCGTCGCGTGGCTGACCCACGGGGAACTCGGGTCGGTCCGGCGCTGACGCGAGCGGTCCCGAGCGTGCTCCCGTCGCACCCGCTCACGATGACAGCAGGAGACGAGGCGCCTGCGCCTGAAGGGGGACTCCACCAGTCATGACACACTCCTCGGCTGCGACGGCCGCCGGCGACCCCGACAGCTCGCCCTCCCCGATCACCGCCCTCCCTGCCGTGCCCGCGCGACCGTCGCGCGACAACGGGGCGATGGCCGCGTGGCTGGCCGAACGCCGGGTCACGGCGAGCGGCGAAACGCTCGACGACATGATGGGGCTGACGGCCGCGAAGCGCGAGGTCCAGTCACTGATCGCGCGCCTGCGCTATCCAGACCGGATCCGCGAGGCCGGCGGGGAGCTCCCGCGGGCGGTGCTCTTCTACGGGCCCGCCGGGACGGGCAAGACGAGCCTGGCGCGCGTGGTCGCCTCAGCGCTGTCCGCGGGCAGCGAGCGGGCCGTCCCCTTCTACGAGCTGAGCGGAGGTGACCTGACCGCGGCGCGCCTCCTCGCCCTGCGCGACCATTTCGTCGCACGGTCACCCGACGCAGCGGGTTACGCGGTGGTCTTCGTCGACGAGGTGGATGCGATCGCGCTTGTGCGGCACCACCACACGCACACGCCCGATTCGCGGCGTGCGCTCTACGCGCTGCTGACGGTGCTCGATGGCCTGCGCGCCACGCCGAACGTGCTGTGGCTGTTCACCTCCAACTCCGCCCCGGACGAGCTCGACCCCGCGATCACCCGCGCCGGTCGGATCGGCTGGCACATCGAGACGACCTACCCGACCCGGACGGAACGCGAGGTCCTGTTCGGTCACTTCGCGCGCGGCCGGCGGTTCGTCGGCGAGCCCGATTGGGCGAAGGCGGCCGAGATGATGGGGGCGCACACGAGCGGCGCGACCATCCGCCAGATCCTCGACGATGCCATGGCGCTGTCCCTCGCGGACACGGGTGACGCGGCCACGGACTGGCCGCACCTGATCGAAGCGATCCAACGGCGTGGGCACGTCTCGGACCGACGCCAGCCGTTGGACGAGCGGGAACGCCGCATCTTGGCAGCCCACGAGGCGGGCCATGCCTTGGTTCTGGCGCTGCTCGGCCTGCCCGTCAGCCAGATCGTGCTCGATGATGCGACGGGAGGAGGGCACACGGACCTCGAGGAACCGCACGCGCACCGGAGCCCGTGCCGATCCGATTCCAGCGCCCTCGACATGATCGCCGTCTGCCTGGCCGGAAACGCGGCGGAACACCTCATCCTCGATCCCAGCGAGGTGAGCCTCGGGAGCGCCCGGGACTTGGAACAGGCGACGGGCTGGGCCCTGACCCGCCTCGATGCGGGGATGGACGCCGGATTCCCGCTCGTATCCCGGGATGCCTTCAACCCACGCCAGCCGATGTCTCTGTGGGACATGGCGGCAGAAGCGGCGGCCGCAACGTTGGCGGCACAGCGAGTTCGGGTGGATCAGCTCCTTGCCGACCACGAGCCCAAGCTTCGAGCCCTGTCCCGACGAGTGGCCGAGGCCCAGCACGGGCAGCTGGGCGGAGAGGACCTGCGCCGCGCGCTCCTGGAGATCGGGCTGCCCGATCATGGTCCCGTGCCCGAGGGTCCCAGCGCCCGCCTCTGATCCGTCGCGGTCTTCGTCGCGGGCGGCCCCGCGCCCTGCGCTTCTGCTCCGCGTCGTCGGTCCGTGCCGGCGACCCTGTACAGGCGCGGTCAGGAGGCTTGGGTCCGATGCTGCACCCAAAGGCTCCTTCGGAGGAGGTCCTCGGCCGTGAGAGCCCGAGCACCTGCACGAACCGCAGCGAAGCCGA
>DATCGK010000326.1:0-4328 GCA_036508975.1 Candidatus Limnocylindrales bacterium | reverse complement strand
CGACGACATCACTCGCGAGGAATGGGTCGCGCGTTCACGACCACTGAAGGCCTCTCTTGAAGGCGGTGATCCCCCGCCAACCTACTCCGGGGCAGTGCTCGTGAAGGCCGCGCGGCTCCTGTCGGAGTTGGGGGATCTTTGGACGAAGGCGACACCCGACGAACGCCACGAGCTTGCGCAGGCTCTCTTCCGCGAGGTCAGGGTGCGCGACGATGCCATCGTCTCGGTGAAGCTGGCCCGCGAGGAGTACCTGCTGCTGGTCGCCTCGGCGATCGCCCGCGCGCAGGTTGGCGTGGCGCGCCCGGAGGGATTCGAACCCCCGACCACCTGATCCGAAGTCAGGTGCTCTATCCACTGAGCTACGGGCGCGCGGCCCGCATGATACTGCCGCCGCGCACCCTGCCGGCGACGGAGCCTCGCACGATCGTCTTGCCGCCGGCGCGCCGGTACGGCACACTCCGCCGGTGCCCCGCAATCAGCGATTCCCGCGTGCTCGATCCCGACGCCGCCTCCCCGGGCGTCGGGTGGCCGTCGCCCTGGCGGGTGCGTTTGCCATCCTGCTCGCATGGCCGGGGAACGGCCCGACCGGACAGGTCCTCGATCTCGTTGGTGGCGAGGGCGCCGGGGCCGCGGTGATCGGCCAGGAGCCCACCCCTGCCGGGAGCCCTCAGCCCCCTGCCGTCGCCGCCCTGCCCAAGCCGACCCCCGCGGGGAGCCTGCCGCCTTCCGCACTTGCTGCCCTGCCTCACCCCACCGTCGCGGGTCTGCCCGAGCCCACCCCTGTGGCCCTGGCCGAGCCCACCCCCGCGGTCTCGCCAGTGCTGTTGCCGGCTCTCAACGGCGCTACCTCGGTCATGCGATTCGGCGAGAACATGGGCACCAAGGCCCCTCCGGTGGCGGGTCTCGTGGGTTACGTCTGGCCGCTCGCGCACCCCCGTCTCACGCTTCCATTCGGCCCCACCGTCTGGGGTTCCCGCTGGGTGAACGGGGAGAGCTTCCATGACGGTGTCGACCTTGCCACCTTCTGTGGCGACCGGGTCGTCGCGGCCCACGCGGGCTTGGTGCTCGCGGCCAGCCGGCACTACGACGCGTACATGGGCTGGATCGGCGACACCCAGCCGTACCTCAAGCGCCTGGACAAGCTGGGTCTCTGGATGACGCTGCCGATCGTGGTCGTCATCGACGACGGCAACGGCTATCGCAGCATCTACGCCCACTTCGGCCGGGTCATCGTCAAGCCCGGCCAGCAGGTGAAGGCCGGCCAGCTCATCGGCTACGAGGGAATGACGGGCCGCGCCACGGGCTGCCACGTCCATTACGGCCTCTTCTCGCCGTGGGAGCAGGCCACGATGGCGATCAAGGCGGACGTGGTGAAGCGCATGAAGGTGCCGAAGACGGAGATCGCCCGGATCGATCCGCTGCCGGTGCTGCCGCCGAAGGCCGGGATCAACGCCCCGGCGAAGCCGAAGGCGTCCGCCGCTACGACGGCCTCCGCGAGCCCGAAACCCTGACGTCCGCGATCCCGAACCAGCGCCCCGACGAACGCGCCCCTCCGGGCGCCCCCGCCCGCTGATGGTGCCTCCTGCTGATGGTGCCTCCTGCCCAGCCGGGCCGGATCCCGGGATCAGCCGATGCGCCGGTACCGCCGCCCGACCAGGGACCAGGCAGGAAGCCGAGCGAGCGCCTCCTCCAGGGACGGGCCCGGGCCGCCGTCCCGCTGCTCGATCGCCAGCGTGGCTGGCTTCCCGGCACCCGGCCGCGCGTCCACGCCGGTCAGGTCCACCACGACGCGCCCCGGCTCCGCCTCGCCAAGCTCCGCCAGCAGGCCCGGCGGCCACTCCGGGACGGCCAACGCCGTCTCCGCGTGGACCTCGCGCTCGGCGCGCCAGCGCGGGCGCCGGAGCAGGATCGCCCGCCAGCCGTCGGCGACCTCGGCCGTCACGCATCCGTCTCCGGCGATCGGCGCCGCGGAGAGATGCTCGCCGCGGGCCCACAGCGCGGCCTGGTGCAGGAGCGCGTACTCGTCCAGGTCCGCGAACGCGGAAAGCCGCTCCGCCGGCGACCCGTCACCGAACACTGCCCTGATGGATGGCGCGAAGACCTCGGCCAGGTCCAGGTCAATCGCCCGCACCGTCCGGTGCAGGTACACGTGCTGGTACATGAACAGCCGGGCCGTGAGGAACATCTCCAGCGCCCCGACGCCGGACTCGTAGAGCGTCAGCCCGCGCTCCGAGATGAACGTGTACCGGCGCAGCCGCTCGGCGTCCACGGGGCCCATGGAGACGCCCGTGAGGTACGCGTCCCGGCGGACGTAGTCCAGGTTGTCCACCGTGAACACGCCCGACAGGAGCGGCTGGAGCGTCCTGACCCAGCCGGGCATGGACGCGTCCACGAGCGGGGGCTTGGAGATCAGGAACGAGACCCAGCGGGGGTCGATGGCCTCGCCGTCCGAGAACCCGTCCCGTTCCGCCACGGCTCCCGGCGCCCGTCGCAGGCCCCGGATCAGGGGCCCCAGCTCGTGCTCGATGACCAGCTGCGAGAGGTCCTCGTGGGACAGGGTCTTGGCGTCCGGGCGGCGAGGATCCACGGGAGCCGGGAAGCCGACCAGGAACCGGTCGTCGAAGAAGTGGGCGAACGGCCCGTGGCCCACGTCGTGGAGGAGCCCGGCGATCCGCAGCGTCTCCGTCACCAGGCCCTCGGAAGGGACGGGCTCGCCCGGCGCGAGGCCTGGCAGGGAGGCGCGGAGGGTGGGGTAGAGCGACCGCGCCCAGAGCCCGGCCTCGTGCATGACGCCCAGGCCGTGGGTGAACCGGGAGTGCTCCGCGGTGGGGAAGACCCAGCGAGCGCTCTGGAGCTGGCTGATCCGGCGCAGGCGCTGGACCCAGGCCGTGTCCAGCAGGTCGTCCTCGGCCACGTCCTCGTCGCGGAGGCCCGCGGCGCGCGCGTCCGCCGGGGACAGCCGCTTGCTGAGCTCGACGTACCCGTGGATGGGGTCGCTGATGAGGTTGACGGCGGCGAAGGGCAGTCGCCGCCGGGTTCGATCGGTCGCGCCGGCGGCTATGGCACCCAGATCCTGGTCGCGCTCGTCCACTTCGAGAGGTTACCGCGCCGGTCGGCCGCCTGGACGCGGAACGAGTACCAGTGGCCGCGCGGGCGGCTACCCAGCGTGAGCGACCTCACCGGACCTGTCCTCCGGGAGGTCAGACCGTCGCGTATCTCGCGACCGCCCGGGCGTGCGTCGCAGCCACCTCCGCGCGCAGCCCCACCGGCTCCAGCACCTCCACGTCGTCACCCCAGGCGAGGATCCAGAGCCGGATCTCCACCGTGCCGGACACCCTGGCCCGCCACTCCAGCGATCCGTCCGTCCGCTCGGTGACGGACTGGCTCGGGTGCCAGGTCGCCTCGCGGACCCGGGCGGAGACGGACGGCGCGAACCGCAGCACCACCTGGACCTCGGGCTGGTCGGCGATGATGTCCCAGGCGCGCCGGAGCGACTCCGAAACCGCCGCCCCGGGGGCCTCGAACGTCCTGGCGGTCAGGGAGAGGTCCAGGATCCGCTCCACCTTGAACGTCCGCATCGCGCCCTTCGTCTCGTCGAGCCCGATGAGGTAGAGCGCGTGCGTCTGGAGCGACGGCTCCACCAGGTACGGGCGGACCTCGCGCCAGCTCGGCTCCCGGTCACCGCCGTCGTAGGCGGCCGGCGCGTAGCGGAACCGCACCACGCGGCGCTGTGCCCACGCCCGGGTCAGGTCCTCGACATGCCGGTTGAAGGCGGGGTCCACCGGGCGCAGGGCGAGGTCGCGAAGGGTTCGCTCGACGTGCTCGCGGAGCGCATCCGGGAGGGCCGCGGCCAGCTTCTGGAACGCGGAGGCGAGGTTCGGGTCGTACTTGTCCGAGTAGCGCGTGATCACGCGCGCGGCCAGGAAGACGGCCGTGGCCTCGTGCTGGGTCAGCTGCAGCGGCGGCAGGAACGCGCCCTTCCCGACACCCCACCGCCCACCGTCGCTCCACAGGGGGATCCTCAGCTCCCGCTCGAGCGCGCGGAGATCGCGGTAGGCGCTCCGCCTCGACATGTTCGTCCGGCGAGCGATCTCCTCCACCCGGATCCCGTCGTCGCCGCTGCCCTGGAGGATCCCGAGCACGTTGAGCAGGCGCGCGGTCCGGTCGCGCTTGCCATCTGTCCGTTCGTCGTCGGACAGGTCCGGGCCGGTGGTGTCGTAGGTCATGCGACGTCGCTCCTGGTCAGGGCCCGGGTGGCAGCACGGAGATGGGCAGCCCGCGGTCCACCGCGGTCATCCGGAAGCGGAGGCCGGCGACGAGCGCATCCT
>DATCGK010000325.1:0-3918 GCA_036508975.1 Candidatus Limnocylindrales bacterium | reverse complement strand
GGTCCACACGCGGAATGTGCCCTTGGGCGTCGTGATCGGGATCATCACCGCCCCGCCGCTCAGCCGGTCGGGCCGGCCCGAGTCGTCGAGATAGGGGTGAATTGCGGGCATCGTGAACATTCCCTTCAAGCTCCGCCGAGCAGTCAGAGAGCCGGAGCGCCGTCCGGGGCCGCTACCTCCACGAGCCGGGCCAGCCCTTCCTCGTCCAGGACGCGGATCCCGCCGCCGCGCTCGCGCTTCACGAGACCGTCGGCTTCAAGGCCGAGCAATGTCCGATACATCATCACGCGGCCCGCACCGATCATGGCTGCCAGGTCGGCTCGATGGGCGACCGGATGGGGCGTGTCGAAGATCACCCCCCCGTACCGAAGGAGGATCGAGGCCATCCGCTGGCGCGCGTTTGCGAAGGACCGTTCATCGAGCCGCATGTTGAGCACGACCGCGTCATCCGATGCCAGGTCAAGGAGGCCGATGGCCAACCCGGCATCCTGCAGGGCGAGGTCACGCAGGTACCTGGGATCCCATGTCGTCCAGATTCCGTCGGTCAGGGCCACCAGCTCGTAGAGCGCGTCGGCGTCCGGGTCGCTGATCGAGCGAAGCCCGCCGAGGTAGCCCGGCCCGGCAATCAGCGCGGCGCGCACCTGCCCCGTCTCGACGACGCGGCGAAACATGACGTGCCCATCGAGCAGGACGAAGGGAGGCAATGGCATCCCCCTCGCGTGCAGCAGGTCGCGCCGGCGGAACGCCTGTTGTTTAACCGCGCCTTCCAGGCGCCGCAGGGTGTGGTCACCGGCGTTCGGCAACAGCCGTGCGAGATGGGAACCCACCGGTTCGATCGCACCCACCGATGCCCTCCTCGTATCCCGCCCGTCGTCCCGAGGGCGGAATCCCACGCCCATGTGAACTATGACATTACGGCGGCGTGCAGCAGCGGTAGGTTTGGGGTCCACGACGGTCCCGCCGCCTCTGTGCCCGAGTCCGTCGGGACCGCCGCGCTTGCGGTCGCCGGTGACCGGAATCGGACATAGGATGTATCGCCGAACGGAATGACCCCGTAGGTTCGGGTGCGACGATTCACCATCCGCCCGGCACAGCGGTGAACCGGCAGGAGAACCTCCGATCAGGAGTTCCACGCCGATCCATCGATCCTTGCCCGGGTCGTGGCCGCCGATGTCCCTCGACGGCGTCCTTGTCGCGGTGGTGATCGTCCTCTCGGTCGCAACGGCAGCGTCGGTGATCGTGCCCACGCTCCACGTGCGCGTCGTCGCGCCATCGCTCGATCTCGTGCTGGACACGCTTGCGACCGTCGTGACCCTCGCCGTGGCCCTGCTCGGCTGGGCCCGGTTCCGCGAACGCGGGGAGCCGGTGGATGTGCTGCAGGCGGCCGCGTTCCTGGTCCTTGCGATCGCCAACGGGCTCGCGGTCGTCCTCGTGGTCACCGGCCTCGACCGCCAGGCCGGCCTGGCCCTGGAGGCGCCCGGACAGGCACCGCTCTACGTGTTCACGTTCGCCCGCCTGTTCGCGGCGGCCCTGCTCGTCCTGGGCGGCGTCGCATCGATCCGCAGGAGGCGCGTCGACCACGCGACTGTCATCGTGCTCGGGTCTGCCGCCGCGATGCTGCTCATCATGGCGCTCGCCCAGGTTGGTGCGGACCGCCTGCCGTCGCTGGGGTTCATCGGCGTGCTCGGGCTGAAGGGCAGCGCACCGGGCGCCGGTTCGCTGCTCCCGACCCCGACACCGCTCGGTGCGGCGATGCAGGTGCTCGGCGCGGCGTTGTTCCTGTGGGCGGCCGGCCTGTCGCGCCGGCTGTATCGCCGCGACCAGAGGATCGGAGACGGATACCTGGCGATCGGTCTCGTCTTCGCGGCGTTCGCCCAGGTCGACGCCGCGGCCTCTCCGAGTGTCTACGCCGGGCTCGCGACGAGTGGAGACATCCTCAGGCTGGCATTCGACGTGATCCTCCTGCTCGGCATCCAGGCCGAGGCGCGGGCCGCCGTCTCGCGGCTCAGGCATGCACATGAGGACCAGGCCCGCCTGCAGGTTGTCGAGCTGGAGCGCGCCGCGCATCCTGCCCGCTCCCCAGGAACCACCCGGAGGCACGCCAACGCCCACGACCGAGCCGACCCCGGTGCCCGTCGACCCGACGGCCACGCCCGAGCCGACCCCGGCGCCTGTCGACCCGACGATCACGCCCGGGCCGACCTTGGCAGGAACCGCCCCGGCGACCGAGCCGACCCCAGTTCCTGACCCAACGCCTGCGCCTGTCGATCCGACGCCCACGACCACGGCGGACCCTGCCACAGCGCCCGTTCAGTCTCCGTCTCCGGCACCGGAGCCCATCGCATAGACTTGGCACCATGACTGACATCAAGATCGGCGCGCTCTGCTGGAACCAGTACACCGCTTGGCCCGCGCTGCTCGAGGCGGGCGTCCGGGCGGATGCGCTCGGGTACGACACCCTCTGGACCTGGGACCACGTGTATCCGATCGTCGGGGACTCGCACGGCCCCAACTACGAGGGCTGGCTCACGATCACCGCGTGGGCGCAGGCCACGAAGCAGGTCCGCATCGGCCTCATGGTCGGCGCCAACACCTTCCGGGTGCCCACCCTCACCGCCAAGATGGCGACCACCCTCGACCACATCTCCGGCGGCCGCGCGATCCTCGGCATCGGCGGGGCCTGGTTCGAGGAGGAGCACGAGGACTTCGGGCTCGAGTTCGGCTCCGGCTTCCCCGAGCGGCTCCGCTGGCTGGGTGAGGCCCTGCCGATCATGCGCGGCATGCTCGACGGCACCGAGCCCACGGCGGCGGGGCCCCACTACCACGGCAAGGACACCCGCAACCTGCCGGCGCCGATCCAGGCCCACCTGCCGATCTGCATCGGTGGCGGGGGCGAGCAGGTCACGCTCAAGCTGGTCGCGAAGTACGGCGACATGAACAACATCGGCGGCGCGGTCGAGGACATGCGCCGCAAGGAGGAGGTCCTGCTGCGCCACTGCGAGACCGTGGGCCGCGATCCCGCGGAGATCGAGCGGACGACGGGCGTCGGCACCGTCTTCATCCGCGACGACCGCGCAGAGGCTGAGCGCCTGTTCCACGCCGCCTTCGAGCGAAACCGCGTCGCGCAGCACTGGGAGGACCAGCCCTTCGGGACGCCGGAGGACGTGGCCGAGAAGCTGGCGCCCAAGGTCGCGCTCGGCTACCGGCACCTGATCGCGGGCATCCCGGCGAACTACGACGAGGAGTCCATGACCCGGTTCGCGACCGAGGTCAAGCCGCTGCTCGAGAAGATGTAGCGGTCCGGGGCTTCGGCGTCAGTCCGCTGACGCGGGCGGATCGCCCTCGCGCTCCACGGGCAGGGTGTCGACCGACAGGTCGCGGATCCGGCGGCGCGGGATGCGCGCCATGGCCGCCCCCGATGCGGACCGTGCGACACCGGCCGACTTTGTCGCCATCGCACTCGACGCTCGGGCGGCCAGTGCGGCACCCTTCGCGGCCGCGCGGACGCCAGCCTGAGCCCCGCGACTGGCAACCCGCACCCCGCGACCGGTGACCCGAACCCCGACGCGGAGAACCCAGGCCGTGGTGGCCCCGAGGGTTCGCAGGTCGGCGGCGAGGTCCTCGTCACCGAGGCCCACCGCGTCGAGGTGGACCCGGCGCCGCTCCGGGCTCAGGCCCGCCAGGGCGAGGCGGATCGCGGCAAGAGCGACGGCGATGTCATCCAGCTGGCCGAGGACCGGGATCGCGTCCGGGACAAGATCGATCGGCGAGACGAGGTAGCCGGCGGCAGCGAGAACGGCGGCCCGGCGCGCCCGACTGAGGAGCGGCTCGCGGGTGAGGCGCCAGGAGAGGCGCAGGTAGGCGGGGAGGCGCCGCAGCATCGTGGCGACGCGGTCGCGCGGGAACGGATCGTCGGAC
>DATCGK010000324.1:0-4649 GCA_036508975.1 Candidatus Limnocylindrales bacterium | reverse complement strand
CTCGAGCGACGCCCGCCGCAGCAGGGCCCGGTCCGCGGGACCCGGCGCGTACTGGATGGATACCCCCGTCCCGGGCCAGCGAGATCCGCCCCTCGGAGCGGTCCCGGACCAGCGCCAGGAACGCGGCTATCCCGTCGCACTGCGTCATGGTCTCGCGATGGTCCCGGCTGTTCCACCACGGGAACCCGGTGGCGATGAGCCCCGGATGGGTCGGTGCCGCCTCCATGCGGAAGCCCCAGCGCCCGTCGATCTCGCCGAAGGCGTCGCTCATGACGCTCTGGGGCACGCCCGACCAGGGGGACAGCGACTCGCCGTAGACGCCGGCCACGGCAGCCACCGGGTGGATGTGCAGCCCTCGTCCGGCTGTGTCCGTGGCGATCCCCGAGCGGAGCAGCACGGCGGGGGAGAGGATCGAACCGCCCGCGAGGGCGACGAGCGGCGCGCGAACGGTGATCTCGCCGCCCGGGACCCTGGCCACAACGCCCGCGGCCCGCCCGCCCTCCAGGAGCACGCGCCGCACCTCGGACTTGTCCAGGATCTCGGCGCCGTTCGCACAGGCGTCGACGAGCGTCGTCCGGAGGGAGGACTGCTTGGCACCGATCCGGCAGCCGACGGCGCACGGCCCGCAGTCCGTGCAGCCTCGGACACCGCGCGGGATGACCGCGTGCGGGATACCCAGCGCGTCCAGCCCAGCGGCCAGCTTCGTGTTGGGCCCGTTGCGGATGCTCTCCTCCTCGTTGACGCCGATCTCCGCCTCGATCGCCGCGTAGTGCTCGTCCAGGTCGCCGTCGATACCCGCCTCGCGCCACTCCTCCCGGACGGCCGCGGGTGCCCGCAGGGAGGAGCTCCAGTTGACGACCGTCCCGCCCCCCACTGCGGAGCCCGCCCGGATCGAGATCCAGCGGTCCGTGGTCGCCGCCAGCCCGCGGTCCAGGAACAGCGCTCCCAGGCCGTCCAGCTCCGGCCCGCCGAAGCCCGCCTCGGTGACCATCGCTGCCCGCTCCAGGACCACGACCCGCTTCCCGGCGGCGGCCAGGATCGACGCCGTCACGCCGCCGCCGGCGCCGGACCCGATGACCACCACGTCGGCCTCGATCGTCTCGCCCGCTCGCGGCGTGCGAACGGTGACCCGGCTGGGGCTGGGCATGTCCGGCGGCGGGGCCACGAACCCCGTCCGCGCCCGCCATGGCGAGCTCTCGATGCCGTAGGCCAGCAGCAGCGTCAGGCGCTTGAGGTCCTAGAACGCCGTCCGCTTCAGGGCGATCGGGCTGTCGGCCATGCGCCACATCGCGGCTTCGCGCGCGTCCTGGTCAAGGTCCGAGAAGGCCCTGGGCCGACCCGTCAGCGCCAGCCCGCCGACGCGCGTCCCCATGGCGCGCAGCAGCATGTCCAGCTGGCTCTGCAGCGAAGGCCGGCCGAGCGCCGCGACCTCCTCCAGCAGGCGCGTTTGGACGCCCAGCTCGCTAGCCGAGGGGAGCCCCTCGGCAGCCGGCACGAACGTGTCGACGATGGCGGCGAGCGTGCGGTCGCGGGAGGTCACGGCAAGGCAGGGGGCAGGGCGCGGCGGAAGGTCACGGCGAGGTCAGGGGTAGGTGCTGATCTCGACGTGGCCCTTGTCCACGACGATGGAGATGCGCAGCCCGCGCGGGGCGGCGCCGCTCGTGTCGCTGTACTCGATCACCCAGTGCTCGACGCCGAAGTCGGTTGCCTTCGTGACCGTCTTCGTCGTTCCTGCAAACGTCGGGTACTGCAGGCGCACGATCGTGGCGGCGGCGGCCTCGGCGGCCTCCTGGGTGACTGGGGGGGTGGGGTGCATGGCCGCGTCCAGCTCGTCCGTGGCGGTGGCGACGGGCGCCCCGAGGATCACGACAGCGGCAAATCCCACCACGAGGAGCGCGGCCCAGGCCGCGGCGAGGATCGGGAAGCGTTTCACGTCAGGGGCGCCCCAGGTAGACCATGTAGTTGAGGGTCTTGAGGTTGACCTTGGCGGAGTCGATGTCGCCCTGCTGGACCAGGACATCGATCGCCTGGGCGATCCCCACCTTGGCCGCCTGGAAGGCGTCGATGGGTGCCATGCCCTGCCCGATGCTCCGCCAGAACAGCAGCTCGAACCCGGTCCGGCCGTGTGGCGCGTCGCTCGGACCCATCACCGTGCTGTATGAGATATGGGTGTCGGCGATGTAGGCCCGCGTCCCGCCTTTCAGGTAGTGGAGGGCGAGGTTGTTGTCGGCCGTCTTGTGGACCGGCTCCTGCTTGGTGTCCATCGTCCATGCGCCGTAGCAGCTGCCGATCTGGACGACGCCCCGGCTGGTGGGGTTCGTCTCCGCGGTGATCGCGTCCTGCTGGTAGGACTCGGACAGGGCCCACTCGGTCCCGAGCGGGTCACTCGTGCTCGTCGGCTGCCAGGTCACGGTGTTGGCCGACCAGGCGTTGGTCAGCACCCCGATCCCGTGGAGCAGGACGTACAGGTAGCGCGCATTCTCGGCGTCCGCGTTGCTGGCGAAGGACTGCGGGTTCGTCGGGGGTGCGTACTGCAGGCGGACCTGGACGGAGCTCGCGATCTCGGCGACCACGATGCCTGCCTGGCTCTTGCGCTCCTGGTTGACGAGGGCGAACGCGCTGCCGTCGGGCGGGACGTTCTCGCCCAGCTGCTTGAGCAGGAGGTCCGCGTCGTCGCTGCTGGGGATGCGCGCGATCGCCAGGTCCGGGACGCCGTAGGGATCGGCGTTGAGGTCCGTGTAGGGATCATCCGAGGCCACCCAGTCCGCCGGCAGCTCCCAGTCGGCCAGCGCGGCGCTCTCGGAGTCGGCCATCGGGTTCGCGACGTGGAAGTACGGGACCGCGTCGTCGTTGCCGATGATGAGCAGGTACTTGTACGGGCGCAGGCCCAGGAGGCGATGGACCTCCGCCGCGGCCGCGTCCGGGGTGTCACGCGTGACGCCGCCGGCGTCGAGGTCGTGGAGGTCGCCCACCCTCGCCGCTGCCGCGAGGACCTCGTCTGCGCGGGAGCCGAGCCCCGAGCGCAGGACCGATTCCCGGGTCACGACCAGGACCTCGGACGGGTCCTTGTAGGGGATCGGGCCGCTCGCTGTGCCGGCGCCCATGGTCGGGTCGAACTGCGCCCCGCTGCCCACGGTGAACGGCACGATCTCGTCGGGGACGCGGTTGTAGTCGACCTCGATGTAGTAGTCACCGGCCGGGAAGCCGCTGGACACCTTGAACGGGAAGACGAACCCGGCGCTGCCGCCGTCCTGGCCCGTCTCGCTGACCACCACGTGGCTGGTCTCGTAGGCGAAGCGGTCTCCCTGGAACAGGCGGAGCCGGAGCTCCGTGCCGGCCGGGACGTAGCTCCAGCCGAGCAGACCGACGATCAGGGTGGTTCCCTCCGAGAAGATGTTGCCCTGGCCGATCGGGTTGCCGGACCCGTCGATGTCGGTGGCGAGCTGCAGGTGGAACAGGACCGCGTTGCCGATCGACGGCGGCAGCGTCGGCGCGGCGCTGGCGGCGGGCCCGAAGCCGCCGGGTGCGCCGGCGAACAGGACGAGGGCGAGTGCGACCGCGGCGAGGCGGCGCATTGCGGGACGCGTCATGCGGCACCTCCCGGGAGCTCGTCGGCCAGCAGCCGGATCTGGGCTCGCAGCGCGTCGCCACGCTCGGCGGGGGGCAGCTTCCGGTTGCGGACCGTGAGCCGCCACTTGTGGAACGCCAGCTCGCCTTCGGCGGCGTAGCGGTCGTGGAGGCGCATGGTCCCGGAGAGGCCGCCGGTGCGCAGCCGCCCGGCCTCGCGGCCGAGACGCCCGCGGAAGGATGTGATCGTCGCGTAGTCGGCCTCACTGACCACGCCCGCGGTCACCTCATCCTGCAGGTGGACCTTCAGGATCAGCGCCTCGCGCCGCCAGGCGACGACGATGACCACCACGAGGGTCAGCAGACCGAGCCAGTTGACGAGGTCCGCGACCAGCCGGCTGAGCGCTCCGACCGCGGCGTCCGGCTGGCCGAGCACGCGCGAGAGGATCAACGGGAGCGTGTCGTGGAAGGCATGCAGCCAGGCTGCGGTGGCGAGGCCGAGGATGGTCACGATCCAGCGCTGGGCGGTCGGGAGGGGCTGCGCCCAGCCCAGGATCGCGCCGAAGACCGCCATGTAGAACGCATGGTTGAGGCCGGCGACGACCAGGGCTACCACCGTCTCGCCCGACAGCATGTCCGTCCCGCCCAGGACGTACAGGAAGCTCTCGGCTGCGCCGAACCCGGCACCGATGGCCGCGCCGTAGATCACGCCGTCGAGGACGTCGTCGAACTCGTCCCGCACGAAGCGGACGAGCAGGATCAGGAGGACGCCGAGCACCACCTCCTCGACGATCGCGGTGAAGGCGTCGGGGCTGAGGCCGGGTGCGAACGCCGGCGGCAGGGTGGCGCCGCGGCCGGCCAGCACGAAGATGCCGATGGTGATCAGGGGGGCCACCACGGCGCCCATCCCGATGCAGGCGAGGAGGATGGTCCACGGCTCCGGCTCGTATCGATCGATCGCGTTGAGGACGACCAGGTAGATGAGCGACGGGACGACGGCAACCAGGAGCGCCGGCAGGATGGCGGAGGCGTCGGGCATGGGCTGGTGACTCCCCGGGACGGTGGTGATGACGCGTTGCGGG
>DATCGK010000323.1:0-3388 GCA_036508975.1 Candidatus Limnocylindrales bacterium | reverse complement strand
GCCGTCGAAGCCGCGGACCATCGCGAGGAGCTCGCGGCTGGTGAGGCCGCCGGCCTCGGGCGTGCCGGTGCCGGGGGCGAAGCCCGGGTCGAGCACGTCGATGTCTATCGAGATGTAGACCGGCGCGTCGCCGACCCGCTCGCGGATCATCTCAATGACGCGGTCCGCGCCTAGCCGGTCCATGTCGCGGGCGTGCACGATGGAGAACCCCATGTCGGCATCCTCCCTCAGATCCCGCTCGGAGTAGAGCGATCCGCGGATCCCGACGTGCATGGTGTGGCCAGCGTGCAGCAGCCCTTCCTCCCAGGCGCGGCGGAACGGAGTGCCGTGGGTGTACGGCGCGTTGAAGTAGGTGTCCCAGGTGTCCAGATGCGCGTCGAAGTGCACCAGTGCGATCGGTCCATGCTGGGTGTGGAGCGCGCGCAGGGCGGGGAGGGAGATGGTGTGGTCGCCGCCCAGGATCACCACCGGCTTGCCACCCGCGGACAGCTCACCCACGCCGGCCTCGATCTGGGCCATGGCCTCGGCGATATCGAACGGGTTGGCGGCGATGTCGCCGGCGTCGACGACCTGGATGCCGGCGAAGGGCTTGACGTCCAGTGCCGGGTTGTAGGGCCGGAGCAGCCGGGAGCCCTGACGGATGTGAGATGGACCGAACCGTGCTCCGGGCCGGTAGGTGACACCGGAGTCGAAGGGAACGCCGATAACGGCGACGTCGTAGTCGTTGACGTCTTCGAGCCGGGGCAGCCGGGCGAAGGTGGTGTGCCCGGCGAAGCGGGGCATCTTAAGGCCGTCGACGGGGCCGATGGCACCGTTCTCGATGATACGGGGCTCGTGCATGTCAGCTCCTCGTCGTTCGTGTGGGTCGCAGGGTCCTTGGGCAGGAGCTCATGCGCGTGATCTCGTGGTGCCGCCGTTGACCTGGAGCACCTGGCCCACCAGGGATGAGAGCCGGGAGTCGGCGAGCAGGGACACCGCCGCGGCGATCTCTGCGGGCCGGCCGACCCGGCCCAGTGGGATGTCGCGGGCGTACTCCTCGACGATCTCGGCGCGGGTCACGCCGGCGGCCCTGGCGTCCACCTCCAGTTGCGGGGTGTCGATGACGCCGGGGGCTACCGCGTTCACGATGATCCCCTCGGGGGCCAGCTCACGCCCGAGGGTCTTTGTCAGCGAGATCAGGCCGGCCTTGGACGCGGCGTACGCGGTGGCGTTGGGCCACCCGGTCACGCCCCACTCCGAGGAGATGACCACGATCCGGCCACCACCGGCGCGACGCATGCCCGGCAATACAGCCTGGATCAAGTGGAACGTGCCGCCGAGGTTCGTGTCGATGACCCGCCACCAGTCGTCGAGGTCGCAGTCGACGAGTGGGCTCATCGACATGTACGCATGGTTGGCGACCAGCACGTCGATGGTGCCGAGGGTCTGCTCGATGTCGTGGACCATTGAGTGGACGGCCTCCCGGTCGGAGACGTCCGCGGGAGCGGGGTGGGCGCCGGTAGCCGCGACGGCCGCGGCCATCCGGTCGTCGGCGCTCCGCCCGTTGAGAGCGACGACTGCACCGTCGTTGACGAGGCGTTCGACGATGCTGAGGCCGATGCCCTGGGTGGCGCCGCTGACGAGGGCGACGCGTCCTTCGAGGGGACGACGTGGACTCTGCTGCATTCAGATCACCGCTCCTGCGTTGGGCGACACGATCTCACCGGTCGCGAAGGTGCCCTCCTCGACGAGGAAGGCCACCACCAGTGCGACTTCCTCGGGTGCGACCAGCCGGCCCAGAGGCAGGGTCGCGAGGTACTCCGGCTCACGCCACGGGGAGTCTGCGGCGAGCAGCGGGGTGTCCGTGGGGCCCGGGGCCACGGCATTGACCCGGACGCCGTGCGGCGCTAGCTCGACGGCCAGGCTCCGGACCAGACCGATTATGGCTCCCTTGGCGGCGGCGTAGTGGGCGTCGCCAGACCCGCCTCCGATGGCGAGCTCGGAGGTGATCGCCACGATGCTGCCCTTGCCCCGGTGCACCATGCCCGGGGCAGCGGCTCGGGCCAGGTGCAGCGCCCCGCCGAGGTGGACGCGAAGCATCCGCTGCCAGTCGGCGGGCTCTATCTACGCGGCCGGGGTCATCGCATAATGGCCGGCCGCGGACACGACCGCGTCCAGCGGGCCGAGGTTGCGCTCGATGTCACCGACCGCCCGCGTCACGGACCCGGCGTCGGCGACGTCAACCTCGTAGCTCGCGTCCCAGTCCGTGCTGCGCAGGTCCAGGCCAGCGATCCGCCAGCCTCGGTTGGAGAGCTCGGAGGCGATCGCCGCGCCGATCCCGCCGGCGGCTCCGGTGACTGCCGCGATCGGGGCCGGTCCGACTCCAGCCACGGTGCTCACCGGGCCACCTTTTCTGTAGCGAGGTAGTCACGGGTCTCGGCGTCGTCCTCCGGGTCGTCGACTTCGAAGGTCGGGAAGATGGTGATCCGGCTGCGGACGGAAAGGTACACCGCTGCGCCGATCACGGCCAGGCCGAGAACGGCCAGGGCCACCGACCAGTTGAGGAACGGCGTGGCGGGGTAGAAATTGCGCGGCCAGGCGATGTTGATGAACTGGAACATCGCCCAGACGACCGCGACCACCGACACGGCGGTCCCCCACCGGCCGAGGCTGAACGGACCGGGCTGCCAGCGGCCACGGAGCCGGACGACGAGGTTGCCCAGCAGCGGGAACAGGAAGGCCAGGTAGAAGCCGCCCGAGGTGAAGTTCAGCATCAGCGTGTAGAAGTTCGGGGCCAACCGGCTGAGCAGGATGATGACCGAGCCGATGGTGGTGGCCACGGCCAGCGCGAAGATCGGCTGCTTCTGGCCCTTGGTCAGCTTCGCGAGGAGCCGGGGGGCCGGCAGGGCGTGGTCGCGGGCGTAGGACCAGATCAACCGGGATGCCGAGGTCTGCAGCGCCAGGAACGAGGCCAGGAAGCCGACCGTGAACAGCACCTCCGCGCCCTTGGCGGCGGTATGCCCCAGGTGGAACACCAGCGTGTCGAACACGGGGTCGGTGCTGTTCTTGGCGATGTCCGGCGGAATGGACAGGATGATCGCCAGCGCGGAGAACGTCACGATGAGCGCGATGAAGGTGATCGAGAAGATCACCGCCTTGGGCAGGTTGCGGCGCGGGTGATGCACTTCCTCCGCGATCGAGCCGGCGCTCTCGAACCCGACGAACGACCAGCCGACGAAGGCCGTGGAGACCAGGAACGGCCCGGAGAGCGAGAGGTAGCCGTGGGTGCTGAAGCCGTGCGTGAGGACCGAGACGGGGTTCACGCGGTGGAAGAGCAGGAGCCACGTGCCGAGGCCGACCGAGCCGACGATCTCGGCGATGATGCTGCCGGTCATCAGGATCTTGAGCA
>DATCGK010000322.1:0-24450 GCA_036508975.1 Candidatus Limnocylindrales bacterium | reverse complement strand
CCGATGGCCGGCAAGACCATCGGCACCGCGTCGAACCTCTCGTACCTCGTCATCTCGATGTTCGTGACGCCGCCCCCCGCCGCCGGCGCGTTCCTGATCGGCTTCACGGCCAAGCGCGCGAGCTGGCTGGGCGGGCTGGCGTTCGGCGTCGTCGCGGCCATCTGCTACGTCGTCGTCCTCTCCAGCCCGGCGGGGAAGATGCTGACCTCGGGCCAGTCCTCGAGCACCTACATCGTCCAGGCCGCTGCGCTCGCGCCGATCGGCGCCGCGCTGTTCGCCTCTGCCGCCGCGTGGTACCGCCGCTTCCTCGATATGGCCAACCCGAACCGGGGCAAGCCCCGCCCGCAGCAGGGCCGTAGCGGCTCCGGCAAGAAGGCCGCCAACTCGTCTGCTCGCCGCTGACCCTGCGTCGCTGACCCTGCGTCGCTGACCCGGCCGCGTTCGGCCTGACCCGGGATTGGCGCACGGGCCTCGGCTGGAGCTACCCGAGACGCCGCATCCCGGCCTGGCCCAGCTGCCTGACACCCGACGGTCCCTCGGGCCCGCCCGTACCGCCCGCCCCCTCGACCAGCGGCACCACCCCGCGCGCGATGACGTTCACCACGTTCCCCTCCCGCTGGAGGTCTCCGTCCACCAGGATCAGGGCGTGGCGCCGGACGACGGACCGCAGCCGCTGCCAGGTGTCCGGCCAGAGGGTGACGTTCACCATCCCGGTCTCATCCTCCAGGGCGAGGAACACCGTCCCGCGCGCGGTCATCGGGTGCTGGCGCGTCACCACCAGCCCGCCGATCAGCACCGGCCCCGGGCCGCGGTCCGCCAGGGCTGCGTTCGTCACCGCGCCCAGCCGGTCCAGCGCCTCGCGGAACAGCGCCACCGCCTGTCTCCGCGCATCCAGGCCCACCACCGCGTAGGCATCGCCGAGGCGCTCCGGCTCCGTGATCGGCGGCAGCAGCGGCGCCTCGGTCGCCGGCAGGCGCAGGTCCATCGGCCGCCCCGCAGCCCGCCTGGAGCCGGCCGCTCCCCGAACGGCCCGGCCGTCCACGCGACCCTTCGATGCCCCGGCCACCTCGCGCAGCTGCCAGAGCAGCTCCCGCCGGGGTCGTCCCAGCGAGTCCAGCGCCCCCGCCCGGATCAGCCGCTCCACCACCTCCTCGGCCAGCCCCGTCCGCTCCACCACGTCCGCCAGGCCCTCGTACTGCCCGTGCGCCAGCTCCGTGTCCAGCCGCGCCTGCTGTTCCTCGCCGATCCCCTTGACCAGGTGCAGGCCCAGCCGGACGCCCCAGCCGGTCATGCTCTCGGCCGCCCAGCGCTCGCGCGACGCCGCGCCTGGGATCACGCAGGCGCTGGAACGGACCGGCGCAGGCCTCGCCTCGATCCCCGAGCCCTCGGGCAGTGGCTCGCCCGCATCGCCGTCGTGCGACCCGTCGTCACCCGCAACCCCCGCCAGCGCCCAGCCGGGCCGGCCCACCCACTCGGTCGTCGTGCGGTACGTGCTCCGGTTGACGTCCACCGGCAGCACCGCCACGCCGTGGCGCTTGGCGTCGTTGACCAGCACCTCCACCGGATAGAAGCCCATGGGCTGGGCGTTGATGAGCCCGACCAGGAACTGCGCCGGGTAGAACAGCTTGAGAAAGCTCGACTCGTAGGCCGTCCGGGCGAAGGCGGCGGCGTGGCTCTTGGCAAAGCCGAAGCTGGCGAAGGCGGCGCAGCGGCGGAAGAGCTCCTCGGCGTCGTCGGGAGGCATCGACTGCACGCGGACACAGCCCTCCACGAACTCCACGTGGAGCCGCTCCATCTCGCGGGCGGAGCGGTACGTCCCCATCGCCCTGCGGAACGCGTCCGACCCCGCCGGCGTGAACCCGGCGACGCTGATCGCGATCTTCATCACCTGCTCCTGGTAGAGGATCACGCCGAGCGTGTCGTGGAGGATCGGCTCCAGGCTGGGGTGGAGGTAGGTCACGGGCTCCAGGCCCTGCTTGCGCCTGAGGTATGGATGCACCGCGTTCCCCTGGATGGGACCGGGGCGGATGATCGCCACCTCGACGACCAGGTCGTCCAGGCTGGCGGGCCGCGACTTCGGCAGCGTCTGCATCTGCGCCCGGCTCTCCACCTGGAACACGCCCACGGTGTCCGCGGCCTGGAGCATGGCGAAGACCTCGGGGATCTCCTCCGGGAGGTGGTCCAGGTCCAGGCAGACGGCGCAGTCGTGCTCGATCAGCCCGACGGTCTCGTCGATGGCCGCGAGCATCCCGAGGCCGAGCAGGTCGAGCTTGATCAGCTTCATCGTCTCGACATCGCGCTTGTCGTACTGGACGACGACGCGGCCGGGCATGGTCGCCCGTTCCAGCGGCACGATGTCGATGAGCGGGGCAGCCGTGACGAGCATGCCGCCGCTGTGGATCGAGAGGTGGCGGGGAAAGCCGTCGATGCGGGCGCACAGCTCCAGCCAGCGCTCCCAGTCCGAGAGAGGGGTGACGGAGCCCCGGTGGCGGCCGGGCGCTGGCGGGAGATCGGGGATCGTCCCGGGATCGAAGCGGCGTGACTCCGGCATCAGCACACCGCTCTCGGGGTGCAGGCGGCGGACGACCGCCTCGTCCCGGTCCCGCGCCAGGGTCCGGCTCGGCGGCCCCTCGCGGATCCATCGCTCGCTCACCGGGGAGTCGCCGGGGCCGCCCTCGTCTTCGCCGAGGCGCCAATCCAGGGCCGTCCGGTCCGTCCGGTCCTGCCATCTACCAGCGTCGCTGGTGCTCGGCGAGGTTGTGCCACTCGCGGGGTTCACATCGCGGCCGAACGCCATCCCGGTCACGCTCGATCGGGCATCCCCGACGCCGGCCAGCGGGCTGACCGCGGCGGATCCAGTGCCTACCACCAGCGTGGCTGGTGCCTGGCAGGACTTCGGGCCGATCGGGCCGATAGCACCAGCCTGATTGGTGGCTGGCAGAACTGCGGGAGCGGGGTCACGCAACCGTCCGCCACGCTCGTGGTTCAACTGCCCCATCGCGTCGGTCAGGCCCCGCGAGCCCGCGAGGGTCGCGCAGCCGGCGGGGGTCGCGGGGCCGGCGGGGGTCGCGCCCACGAGGGCCGCCGCCGCGGGATCGAGGACCGCCGCGTCTCCCGGCCCCTCCCCGTCTCCCGGCCGCGCGAAGAACTGCGCGAACCCGCCCTCCGCCTCCAGGTCCCGCCGGACCATCACGGAGTCGTACGTCTCGAGTGCCTTCGCCACCCGGTCCACCAGCGGGCGCGGGAACCCGAGCGCGTTCCCCACCTCGCGCACCGCCGACCGTGCCCGGTACGTGACGAGGTTGCAGACCATCCCCGTGTGCTCCGGCCCGTACTTCCCGTACATGTACTGGATCACCTCCTCCCGCCGCTCCGAGGAGAAGTCGATGTCCACATCCGGGTACGCCGTCCGGCCCTCGTTGATGAACCGCTCGAACAGCAGCTCGTGGCGGATCGGGTCAACCCGGGCGATCCCCAGCACGTACGCCACGATCGAGCCCGCCGCGCTCCCCCGTCCCTGCGCCGGGATCCCGCGCGACTTCGCGAACCGCATCAGGTCCCAGCAGATGAGGAAGAACTCCGCGAGACCCGTCTTCTCGATCACGTCCAGCTCGTGCGCCAGCTGTCGCATCACCGCGGGCGTGAACGGGTGGTACCGGCGCCGGGCTCCCTCCCAACACAGCCCGGAGAGGTGGCTGAACGGCGTCTCGCCGCGCGGCACCGTGAACCCCGGGAAGCGATAGCGCTCGAAGCCGAGCTCGACCCGGCACGCTGCCGCGATCTCCGCCGAGGCGGCGATCCCCTCCCGCCACGCCCGCGCCAGCACTGGGTCGGCGGCGGCCACGACGTCATCCCCCGGCGGCATCGCCAGGAGCTCCCCCGCACCCTTGAGGTACGACTCACCGTCCGGCCGGCGCAGGTCCGCAAGGTCCGCCAGGGTCCGCCCGTGCCGGATCGCCGTGATCACGTCCTGCAGCTCGCGATCTTCCGGCAGCGCGTAATGGACGTCGTTCGTCACGACGATGGGCAGCCCCAGCTCGTCGGCCAGACGCGCCGTCTCCGAGGCCAGCCAGTCGTCGTCCGGGAGCAGGTGGTGCGAGAGCTCCAGGACGAACCCGCTGGCCGCGGCCGAATCGCCCGCACCGCCGCCGGAACCCGGGCCCCCGAACATCCGCGCATATCGCTCGGCCGCCGCCCGCGCCCCGTTGCGATCGCCGGCCCGCAGGCGCCGCGCCAGCTCCCCATGCCGGCACCCCGACAGCGCCACCAGCCCCTCCGTGTGCGCCTCCAGCAGCGCGTGTGTGAACGCGGGCACCGCCTTCGTACCCGCCAGGTTCGCCCGCGACACCAGCCGGCACAGGTTCCGCCAGCCCGTTTCGTCCCTGGCGAGGAGCACGAGGTGCGGCCCACGCTCCGCCTCCCCGACCCCCCGGTGGTCCTCCTTCACGACCTGCCGATGGCCCGGCAGCCGGGCCCGGTCGGGACGGGGCCGCGACGGACGACCTTCCTCGGCGCGCGGACCATCGGGACGGACCGGCGGCCGGCGGCCGGACCGCCAAGCACGCCTGGCCGGCACCGCGATCCCGTCCGGGTCCGGCATCGCCGCATCGAGCAGCTCGATCTCGATCCCGATCACCAGGTGCAGGCCAGCAGCTTCCGCCGCAGCGGCGAACCGGACCGCACCGTACAACCCCTGGTGATCGGTGATCGCGAGGGCGGAAAGGCCCAGCTTCACGGCGCGTGCGACGAGGTCGTCCGGGGCCGACGCCCCATCCAGGAACGAGAAGTGGCTGTGGCAGTGCAGCTCGGCGTAGGTGGGGTTGGCCACGCGGGGATCTCCGGGGGCGGGCCCGGAATACTAGAACATTCGTTCGCTATTGACCAGTCCGAAAGGACCCCTCGCCACCCCGGTCGAGTCAGGCCGGCGTGACCATCACGTCCGCCAGCGACGCCACCACGTGGTGCGCGCCAACCGCCCGCAGCGATGGCTCCACGCCCGGACGGTCCGGCACCGCGACGACCACCATCCCCGCCGCCACGGCGGCCCTCACGCCGACCGGCGAGTCCTCGAACGCGATGGCCTCGGAAGGCGGGACTCCCAGCGCGCGGCAGGCCTCGAGATACGCGTCCGGGAACGGTTTCGACCGCCCGAGGTCCGCCCCGGAGGTGACGACCTCGAACGCATCCAGCAGCCCGGCCCCCTCCAGCGCAAGGTTCACGAGCGACGCCGTCGTGCTTGACGCCACACCGAGGCGCATCCGGCCTTCCAGGCGACGGACCAGCGCCTCTGCACCCGGCTGCAACGCCGGCCCGCTCTCGTAGTGGACACGCATCAGGGCCTTCAGCTCCGCCAACAGCACGGCGGGGTCCAGCCCGCCCAGCCGCTCCGCGTAGATCGCCACCGACTCCGCCATGCCCCGGCCGTGCGTCGCCGCGCGGTCCGCTTCCGTGAGTTGATCGCCGTGGCGCTCGAGCAGCTCGGCCTCCGCCTGCGCCCAGAGCGGTTCCGTGTCGAGCAGGAGCCCGTCCATGTCGAAGATGGCCGCCCGGAACGGGCCGGGCAGGACGAGGGGACGGGCGGCATTGGTCACGGTGCGGGATTGTACGGGGAACGCCGGAGGCGGCCGCTCCGCCACCTGCAAATGTTCCGGAGATCTCCGGGTGGAGCGCAACCAAACGCCGTGGCCATGCGTCTCAAGGCCGTGATCGCCAAGCGGTTGCTCCACACGGATCGTCGCCTGCTCCTCGAGATCCTCCTTCGGGGCGCGGCGGCCGTGCTCGCTGCGGTGCTGATCCTGGGGCTCCTGCCCGTGATCACCGAGGCGGCCGCGTAGGCCGGCTCACCCCGTTCCGGCGGCCCGGGGGACCCGCGGAACGAACACCGGCGGCGGATTGCCGGGAGGCGACCGCCGACCTGCCACCCGGGACCTGGGCAGTCCGGGGGCCAAGAGCGAGGACCCTCGTCGCTGGGGCGGCGGGGGTCCTCTTCCGTCCGGGACCGATCACCGCGGCTTCCCTCCGGTCCGGACCGATCGCCGCGAGTCGTGCTACCGCCCGGGACCGATCGCCCGTTACGATGGCGGCATGCGATCCCTCCCCGGCACTCGGCCACTCCTGTCCGCCCTCGCCGTCGGCCTTGCACTCGTGCTCGCCTCGTGTGGCGCGTCTACACCGTCGGCCTCACCCGCGCCGGCTGCAACGGCCGGGCTGACGTCAGCGCCGGCCACACCGCCCGAACCCACCGAGGTCCCGGGCGGCCAGACCCCCGGTGCAGCCGAACCGGGCGGATCGGTCGAGCCGCCCGTCACGACGATCCCCACGACCCAGACCGACTGGGGGGAGATCCTGGACGCTCTCCCCGACGGCTTCCCGGTCTTCCCGGATGCTGCCGTCGCGGAGTCGCCGGCGGAGCCCGCCTCGGGCGCCTTCATCGCCTCGGCCGGTGTGGACGAGGTGGCAACCTGGTATCGGGACGCCCTCGAGGCTACCGGCAAGAGCACGCTCGACCTCAGTTCGCCGCTCGAGGACGGGTCGCGGGTGCTGGACATGCAGGGCGACCTGCCGGAGTGCCGAGTCCGCCTGACCTTCCGGCCGGAAGGCGGATCGACGATGATCACCGTGCTCGTCGCTGCCGGCTGCGCCGGCGGCGGGGGCTGAGCCAGAGCGAAGGAGATCGAACCCGGATGGAGCCGAAAACGAGCGACATGGTCGGAGCAGGGGTGCTCGTCATCGTCCTGCTGGTATTCGTCCTGCTGCTCGTGGTCGCCGCCCTGCCGGCCTGACCGCTGTTCGCGGCCCTCGTCTTCGGCAACAGCGCAACATCTGGCTGGTCTGCGGCGTCATTGAGACCGGCGACCGGGTGGAAGATCCCGGTCATGGATGGGGGACCTTCGGTGCAGACGACTCGACCGCGTGACCTGGGCGCGCTCGTCCTGGTGCTAGGCGTGTTCGTCGTGCTGCTCGTCGTCTCGATCGCCATCGGGTCCCCCGCCGTCCACTGACGGCCAGGGGCCAGCTATTCCGTCCGGTCGCCGCCACCACCTCGTGAGCGCCCTTCAGTCGTAGAGCCGCTCCAGGTGCCATGTGCCGGCGATCCGGTCCCGGTACACGAGGGCGAGCCAGCTCTGCCCCACCACCTTGAAGTAGTCCCGGGCGATCGGATCCCGCCACCACGACTCCTCCACCCGCCAGTGGTTACAGACCTCGACCGCCTCCTCGCGGCCGTTCCAGCGGATCGTGACCAGCCGCCCCTCGGCGTCCAGGTCCGCGTCGATCGCCGGGTGCTCCCGCAACAGGCGCGTCATCGATGACCCCTTCCGGCCGGCATCCTCGCTCCCGCCCGGCCGCCCCCGTCGGCCACCGCCCCTCCTGCCACCGGCGCACCCGCCGCCTGTTGCCAGCGCCAGCGCGCCTCGGCCAGCGGCGCCTCCGGATCGGCGATCTCCACCCGGTGCACGCGGTCCGCCCCGAACGAGATCGCGAGCCGTGCCAGCTGCCACGCGAGCCGCGCATCGTGGGCCGCCTGGGGCGTGAACAGCGGCAGCTGCTGGCCCTGCGCCGCGTCCACCAGGCCCAGCTCCAACTCCAGCCGCGCGACGGCGGCCGGCGGCGGGGCCTGCTCGAGACGGGCGAAGAGCAGCCGCTCGATCGCCTGGGGGTCAGCGGTGGGCTCCGGGAAGCGCTGCTCGAGACGAAGCCCGGCCGGGGTCCCGCGCCGGGCGAATGCGAGGTCGTGCGTCACCACGAGGCGGGCGAGCCCCGCGGCCTGGCCTCGCGCCGCCAGTTGGTCGCCCAGCGCGGCCGCCAGCCGGTGGAGCACGAAGCGCAGCGCCTCCAGGCCCTCCGCCGGCGGGTCCAGCGGCAACCCCAGGGCCATCCGCTCCGGCGCGCGGCGCGGGCGAAAGCGTTCCGTCTCCTCGCCCCGGGCCCGCGTGTGAAGCCTGGCCCCCTCGTCCCCGAACCGTGCGATCACCGCCGAGCGCGGGAGCTCCGCCACGGACCCGATCGTCCACAGCCCGAACCGGGCGAGGCGCGCCCGGATGTCCGCGTCCCGCGTGAGGAGGCGGACGGGGTACGGGGCGAGGAACCGCTCGTCGTCACCGGGCGGGACGAGGAGTAGCGGTGCACCCTCCTGCGCGTATGCAGCGGCGACGCCCGCGGCGAAGCCCGTGCCGGCGATCCCCGCCCGGGGTGGTCCCGGGAGGATGGGCGCCAGGGCCTCGGTCATACGGGCGACCAGCTGCTCCTCAACGCCCCACAGGCGCGTCAGCCCGTCGGCGTGGACGACGATCCGCCCGAACGACAGGTCCCTGACGTCGCTGGAGGCGGCGAGCCCCGGGCTGAACGCGGCGAGGCGCTCGCAGGCAGCCTCGAGCGCATCCCGGTCCGCGTCAGGTGCGAGGTCGAGGAAGGTCGCCTCGGGTGCCAGCCGGTGGGCGCTCCCGAGCGGGATCCCCCGTCGGACGCCGAGCGCCCGTGCGAGCGGATCCACGTCCACCACCGTCCCGTCCGTCCAGGGCTGTCCGCCGAGGACGATCGGCCCGTGGGGCCAGGAGCCGGAGATGGTGCCATCCGGGGACGCCTCCACGTTCGGGGACGCCTCCATCCGGCTCCTCGCCAGGCGGAGGGGCAGGTGTGGCCAGAGCAGGTACAGCAGGCGCATGTGGATCGGTCGCTAGGTGGGGGCCTTTCCGATCGGCGGGGAGCGTTGGGACGGACGATGGTGCCGGGGCATCCGTCGATCCGCCCACGACGGCGGTCCCCGGTGGCGCGGCGGGCGCCGAGAGCCCGGCCTGCGCCATCGGCGCCGTGAGCCCGGCCAGGAGCTCCGGCCGGCGCAGGCAGGCATCCCTGGGGCCGCCCTCCGCATACAGGATCTCGAGAGCTGCGCCACGGCCAGGTGGCCCGTAGCGGTTGCGCGCGACGGTGGCCTCGCTGTGCTGCCCTACCACGTCCCGCCCGAGGCGGATCCAGCCCGATCGCCGCAGCTCCAGCCGCAGGCCGCTCGCCTCCTCCACGGCCGCGGCGAGCGTCCGGTCCAGCGCGGCCGGCTCCAGCACCACGAGCAGCGCCCCGGCACGCCTGGCCAGCGCCGCGAGCCGGCCCAGCCGGTCCCCCACCCGTTTCCCGGCAACCGCGGGGTCCCGACCGTCCGGCAGGTCCAGGGCCAGCAGGTCCACGGTCCGGGCCGCGAGCAGCGACCCGGCCAGCGCGAGCGCCTCCTCGAGATCCACGGGCGTCAGGACCACGAGCCACTCCAGGCTGATCCCGCGCGCGACGGCCTCCACGGGGTCGAACGCCCGCGCGAGGTCCAGCCACGCGACGATCGCCCCGCCCGCCTGCGCCTCCGCGGCCACCCGGAGGGCCACCGTGGTCTTGCCCGAGGACGCGTCCCCGCGCAGCGCGACCGTGGCGGAGCGCGGCAGCCCGCCGGTGCCCAGGATCGCGTCCAGCGCGGCGAACCCCGTGGAGACGACGCGCCCGTCCAGGTCCGTGGCGGGGACGCCGGGACGGGTTCGCGTGGCCGGGGAGAACGGCGCCGGGGCCGTGATGGCCGGGGTTGCCGCTTCGTCATCGGCCGGCGCCTCGAGCGGCATCGGCGCGCGGGCGAGCGCACCTTCGACCGCCCCGGCGAGCTCGCTCCCGCGGCGCGGAGCGGCCGCACCCCAGCGTGCCTGGAGCGCGGCGAGAGCCTCGGAGACGTCGGATGTGCGGGCCATCGGACGTTCAATAATAGAACGAATGTTCTAGTCGTCAAGGGTCCCGCGTCCGTTTGTCCTGCGGCCAGACCCTACCCAGACACCGCCAGCACCAGCACCCCGACGCCCAGCAGGGCCAGGCCCGCCCACTGCGTGGGCCGGAGGCGCTCGCCCAGGCGCCAGACCGCATAGCCGATCGCCAGCACCGGTCCGAACGAGCTCGCCAGTCCGATCAGCCAGACCGGCGCGATCCCCAGCCCGATCGCGAAGAGGATGAACCCGACGACGTCGGCGACGCCCGTTGCCAGCACCAGCAGCACCGCCGCACGGTTCCACGGGTTGCCCGGGAGCATCAGCGGGCGCAGGAACGTCGAGCCCCTCGAGCCGATCGCGAGCAGCGCCAGGACGAAGGTCGCATTCGCCATCCGCGAGCCGACCGCCACGGGCAGCCAGCCGTGCTCCCGGATCGGGCCGCTCATGAGGACCGTCACCAGCGCGAACAGCCCGATCGTGATGAACGCGATGAGGACCCCGGGGCCCACGAGCCGCGCGCTCCGGAGCGAGCGCCGGCTGAACACCACGCCGGTCAGGATCACCCCGGCCGTCGCCAGCACGGCGCCCGCCGCCTGGAGCGGCAGCAGGGTCTCACCCCGGAACAGCACGGCCAGGATCACCGTCAGGCCGCCGTACGCGATGATGATCGGGCTGACGACGGCGAGCGGGCCCAACTTCAGCGCCGTGAAGTACCCGAGGTACGCGACGCCCGCGAGGACCCCGATCGGCAGGCCGGCCATGATGCCCGCGGTCGGGTCCGGCCCGAGGCGTGCCGGATCGAGCGCGATGAACCCCAGCAGCACCGCGACGCTGATCACCTGCGTCGCCGCCAGCGCCCGGAGGCTCCCCACCCGGTGGCCGGAGAGCGACGCGGTGATGTCCACCACGCCCCACGCGATGGACGTGAGCAGACCGGCGAGCAGCCCAAGGGACATCGGCGGAGTCTATCCGCCGGGCTTGCCCGGGGAGAGAGCTTGCGAGAGAGGCTTGCCGGGAGGACCAGAGTCGCGTGCTACACTCCTCGGCCGGTCCACCCGGCGTGTCGGGTGCGGCTCTCGTGGGGATGTAGCTCAGCTGGAAGAGCGCCGCGTTCGCATCGCGGAGGCCAGGGGTTCGAGTCCCCTCATCTCCACCATCCGTGGGTCGGTCGGGCAGGTGGTGAGCCCAAGGGTCTGTAAAACCCTCGCCTTCGGCTGTGGCAGTTCGATTCTGCCCCGGCCCACCAGTCTCCTCTGAGCGTGGAACGGGCCAGAACACGGCCCGGGAGATGCGCTGCCTGTTACCGGCGCCGAGCGCCTGTGCCGTTCAACCTCGCCACCGTGACGAGCGCGTGCGTGCGCTCGACGGCCACGAGGCCCGGCCTGATTGACGCCGAAGGCCTCGGCAGCGCCCTGTGGGCCGTCCTGGGCCGCCCCGACGACGCGCACCACTGGCGGCCTTCGCCGCACGCGGTGGATGCACGAGCTCGAAGAACGGCATTGGATCGCCCCATTCGGCCTGAAGTCGCCCGACCGGGCAATCCCCGCGACCGACCACGAGCGCCGCTCCCTCGACCGACAGGAAGACAACACTCGCCCAGAGACGTCGACTCCATCGTCCCGTCAGGGCGCACGCCCAGATGTTGCCGAGGCACCCAAGCGTTGCCACGGACCATGATGCATGCACGACACGCCATGCTTCGCGCGACGGCCGGGCGTCGATCAACTCACAGGCGGAGTCTCCCCAGGCGGAGTCTCCCCAAGCGGAGCCTCCCAGCGGAGGCTGGGTGCGTGCCGTTCATGCGGCTGTGTCCGCCAGCACCGGCGGATTCGAGGGGCTGAACGGCGCAGCTGCGCGGAGGGTCAGTGGATCAGGGACATGATGGCCGTCACCACGGCCGGGGAGACCAGTGCCGCGTTGTGGCCGCCGGGGATGACCAGCAGCCGGTTGGCGTAGCCCGCCGCCAGGAGGGCCGCATGCAGGCCCTTCGAGACCGACGGCGAGACGACGGTGTCGGCCCCGCCGTGGGCGAGCAGGATCGGAATCGGGTCGTCGCCCGCGGGGTGAGACGCGAGGATGTCGAGCGCGTCGGCGGCCGCATACGCGGCCGGCTGCTGGGCCCGGGTTCCGCCGAAGAACGCCGCGACGTACGCCGCCCCGTCCTCCATCGTGGCCGGCTCGTCGGTCGCGCCGTCGAGGTCGACGAACGCATCCGGCCGGAGCGATCCCGCGGTGGGGTTGCACGTGCCGGGCGCCGGCCGCATTGGCCCCGGGGTGAGGCTGATGACGGAGGCCGCCCAGCCACCGAGCGAATGGCCGACCAGCGTGACGTCCTCCGGGTCGCCACCGTATCGCCGTGCCACGGCCCGCGCGACACCGACCGCACAGGCGGCGTCCTGGAACGATGTCGGATAGCCGCCGGCGAAGTCCGCGGCCTGGCGCCACTCGGCCACCATCACCACGGCCCCCCGCTGGGCGAGCGCCGTCGCGACTGGAAGGAGGTAGTCGTCCCGGTCGGGGCTCGCGGGGCCGCCCGGCAGCAGGACGAAGACCGGCCAGGATCCGGCGTCCGACGGGCGGACGATGTCCATCGTCAGGCGACATGTCGTCCCCGCCGGCTTTGCGCAGGCGATCGCGGGGGTATACGGGACCCGCAGGGTCGTCTTGACCTCCGACGTCGGGCTCACGCTCCGTCGCGGCATGCGGGCGAGCCCCGGAGACGCGGTTGGACCAGCCGTTGTCGCGGGCGTGGGAGCGGCGGTCGCGGCGGCCGACGGCCCAATCGCCGGCGTGGCCACGGATGGCATCGGAAGCTGTTGGCTCGCAGGAGCGGGCGTCGGCAGCTGGGCGCACCCTGCCAGCAGGACGAGCGAGAGGCCGGCGACCAGCTGACGCCGAAGGCGCGATGCCGGACTCACGTGCGACGGCGGGGATGGCGGAGGTGGTGCCTCGAGGTGGGCAGGCTCACGGTCCTGGACTGGGTGCTCACGATCACCGGACGATAGCGCTCCTGCGACAAGGCTGCACCTGGGGCGGGGACCCGGCGGCGGGCCTCCCCTTGCGGCTGGAATCAGCCTGGTGGGCTCGCTATGATTGCGCCCAACAGGCGATCCTCCTCGAGCGGGGCCTCACGTGGCTGCGCCAGGCAGGTCCGACGCGGCCATGGTCCCCCGGAGTGCAATGGACGAGCTCACAGGTCCTGCCCAGCCAGCAGAGCGTCCTCGCACGCAGCGGATCCCGGCACTCGGCGCCGCCGCCATTGCCGTCGTCGTGCTGGTCGTCGTCCAGCTCTTCCACGTCCTCGACGGCTTCGACGCCACGCTCGTCGAGATGGGGTTCGACGCGGACCGGGCGGCTCTGATCGCGGCCCTGACCCTCGGATCGCTCGTGGCCGCGGCAGGCAGCCTGCTGACCGGGGAGGCGGTCGGGCCCGTGATCGCCGGGGTTGTCGTGTTCGGCGTGCTCGACGCAACGACGTTCTGGTCGGAGACGACGACGGCGCTGGCCGTCAGCGGTCCGGCCGGCCGGTTCGATCCCGTCGGCTGGGCAGTGACGGTCGCCACGCTGGTTCTGTCCGCGCTCGCCTTCTGCTGGGCCGCGAGCCACTTGGCCCTGGCGGTCCGGGAAGGCCTCCGGCCGGCTGGTCGGACGATCCGCGACGTTTCGGCCGGGAGGCGCCCGACCGGCCGGGCGACCCTGCGAGTCCTCGCCACCGGCGCGGCGATCCTCGTGGCCGTCGTGGTGGTATCGGTGTTCGGCGACCTCGTGAACTTCAGCCCGGACGTCCACATGCTGGCTGGGGCGCCTCCCCAGGGAGGACTGGTCAGCGGTCCATCGACGGCCCCGCCGACTCCCTCCGCGACCAGCCGCGCAACGGACAGCGCCGGACCGGGCTCATCGGCGACGCCCCCGGCCGGGTACCGCATGGTCCCCGGGCCGCTGCCGGAATCCCTCGTGACGGAAGGAGCGTTGTCAACGGCGACACCGTGGGCTGCTCATCCCCCGACGGGCGCGAGCAAGATCGTGTCCGTCTCGCTGCCCGCGCCATGGACGGGCGGGTCCAGCACCGCGCAGGTCGACATCTACCTGCCGCCGGGGTATCCGGAGCCCGGGGTTCGCTATCCGGTCGTCTACCAGGCGCCCATGACGCTCCAGCACTGGACATCGTCGATGCAGCTGCCGTCCGTGCTCGATTCGCTCATCACCTCGGGCACGATCCCTCCCCAGATCTTCGTGTTCGCGGGCTCGAATGGCGGGCCGTATCCCGACAGCGAGTGCGCCGACTCGTTTGATGGAAGCGAGTGGTTCGACCGCTACATGGCGACGACGGTGGTGCCCTACATCGATGCCAACTACCCCACGATCCCCGAGGCGGCCGCCCGCTCGCTCCTCGGCTACTCGCAGGGCGGCTACTGCGCGGCCGCGCTGCTGTTCCGCCACCCGGATGTCTTCGGTCAGGCCGTCTCGCTGACCGGCTACTACGAGGCCGGCCTGGAGTCTCCCTCGACGCCAAACGCGTGGAAGCCCTTCAACCGTGACCCGACGCTGATCAAGGCATTCTCGCCACTCGACGTGGTGTCGACGATCCCGGAGGCCGTCCGGTCGAAGCTGTTCATGGTCATGACCGCGGATCCGAACGCGAACCCATACGGGAAGCAGCTCGCTTCCTTCGCGAGCGCTCTCGAGACCAACGGCGTGCCGGCTGCCACCTTCCCGATCACGAACGCGCACTCGTGGAGCGTGGTCCGGACCACTCTCCCGATCGTTCTGCCGATGATCGCGCAGAGGCAGCTCAAGCTGGGCGTGCCGATCGGCGGAGGGTGAGGTGGGAGAGGCACCCGCACCTGGGCGTGGACCGCGAAAGGGGCCGCGCGCTCGCCTCGCCCGTCTCGGACCGTCGACGGGGCAGGGAACCCTGCGGCGGCTGCCTGCAGGCGCGTCGGCCGTCGCCGCAGTCATCGCCCTGCTTGCCGCGCTTGGCATCGGCGGCGTCCTCCTCGAACCGGCTGGCGCGATCCTGCCGATCGATCCGACCACCTTTGACGGGCAGGACGCGTTCGTTTCCGCTGTGGCCCTGCTCGCCCTGGCGATCGGACTGTCGCGAGGGAAGAAGGTCGCCTGGTACATCGCGATCGCCATCTTCAGCTCCGCGCTGATCCTCCAGCTGGTGGTCCTCGGTCACACGATCGCCGGGACGCTTGCGGCGATCTGCCTGTTGTCGCTGCTGGCGAACCGGGTTCGCTATCGAGCCGGTACCCAGAGCTCGCTGCTGCCGCTGGTCGGCATCGCCCTGGGCCTGGGTGCCGGGCTGGTGATCGCCGAGGCGATCCTGGTCGACCAGGTGACAGGGCAGGCGAAGGCCGTCCTGGACACTGTCACCTCGTGGCTCTCGTTCACCGACCCAACGGGCCTCGCCGCCGTCGGTGGAAGCGTTCTCATCGATGGCCTCGCGCTCGCTGCCCGGATCCTCCTGGCGATTGCCGCGATCGCGCTCCTTCGGGCGGTCGTCGGCCGTCGCAGCGGGCCGGTCGAGCGGGCGCATGCGCTGGAGCTCGGCCGGCTGCACGCGGCCGGCGCGCTCACGCCGTTCCAGTTCGGCGAGGGAACGGAGCCATTCCTGGGCAGCGACGGCCATGGACTCGTCGTTTATGGACGGGCGGGTCGAACGGCGGTGGTCCTCGGCGACGCGATCGGGCCGCCCCGGTCGGCGGAGGCTGCGTTCGCGGAGTTCATCGAGCGCTGCGTCCAGAACGACGAGGTGCCGACGGTCTACCAGGCCTCCGCCTCGAGCCGGCACATCCTCGTCGCGTCCGGGCTTCGTCCATTCCGAGTCGGCCAGGAGGCGATCATCGATCTCGAGACGTTCGGCCTGGAAGGCTCGCGCCGGGCGAACCTCCGCCACACGGTGACGCGCGCGAAGCGGGGCGGGGTCGTCGTGAGCTGGTTCCGGGACGGGCTGCCATCCGCCGATCTCGAGCGCTTCGGGCCGGGTCTTGTCGCGCTCGACGAGGCGTGGCAGGCGCATGCCGGTCCGAAGCTGACCTTCACGATCGGGCAGTTCGCGCTCGCGGACCTCGCCTCGGTCGGCGTCGCGGTGGCCGTTGACCCGTCCGGTGAGCCGATCGCGTTCGCGACGTTCCGCCGAACGGACGCGGCCGGCGCCTGGGTGCTCGACCTCATTCGCCGGGCGCCCGGGTCCATCCCGGGCGCACTCGAGTCGTGCGTGGCGGAGGCCGCGCTCGGGCTGCGGGCGGCGGGAGAGATGACGCTCTCGCTCGGCCTCGCACCGCTGGCGGGGCTCGACGCCCACAGCACGGATGCCATCGAACGACTGCTGGCGACTGGCGCGCGGCTGGTCCGGCGCTGGTACGACGTCGAGGGCCTGGCGTTCTTCAAGCGGAAGTTCGACCCGCGCTGGGAGCCGCGCTACGGTGCGGTCCAGCACTCGTGGCATCTGCCCGTCTTTGCCCTGGCATTGCTCCGTCTTCACTTGGCGGGGCCCGGCGGCTCACTGCTCGTGGCCGGTCGGGCGGCGGTCGCGGCAGGCTTCTCGGCCACGCTCCGACGCTGACGCCGGAGGCTCAGCCTGCACGCTGACCCGGTCGGACACGGGTCGCCGGTCAACCCGATGTGCCTGCGCCGCGATCCGATCGAGAGCCGTTCCTGTAGGCGCGGCCACCGGCGGCAGCTCTCAGCAGGGCGTGAGCCGGTCCCGCGTCGGGCGGAACGTCACCGTTTCGGGACCGAACGCGATCCGCGCCAGGCCAACCGGGACAGCGACCAGCCAATGCATGGAGAACACCCCGACCGCGAGGGCACGCACGACCCTCGGTCCGGGGTTCACGCCGTGCTGAAGCACCCCGATCGCGTGCCAGGCAAGGAGGCCGCCCACCGCGACGTACACACCGACGAGGGCCGCGAGCGGCCCCGGCCGGCCGCGGCCGATCGCCCGTGCCGCGGTGCCGACGATGACGGGCGGCAGGGCCAGCTGACCCGCGTAGAGCGCGAGATCCAGCCGCGCGGCACGGGGGGCACTACGGCTTTCGAGCGCCTGCGGCAGCTGGGCGAGGAAGCGCCGGGCCGAGCCTTCCGCCCAACGGAGCCGCTGCCGGGCGAGAGCGGCCAGCGTCCCGGCGGCTGTCTCCTCGACCGCCGCGGCTCCCTCCCAGCCGATGGGGATCCCGGCGGTGAGGAGCGCGGTGGAAAACTCGAGGTCCTCGGTGAGGACGCCCGCCGGCCAGCCGCCGGCGGCGGCAAGCGCCTCGGGCGTCAGCACCATCCCGTTGCCACGGAGCTCTCCAGCGCCGCCGAGGCCGATCCGCCCGGCAAGGATCCACGCGTCGAGTGCCTGCTCGTCGTCCTGGAGTCGCGCGAACAGGGAGCGGTCCACTCCGAGGATACGGCGGCGCACGGTGAAGGCAGCAGCCCCGGCGGGGCTGCACTCCGCGACGCGACGGACGAAGTCGGGGGCCACGCGCGCGTCGGCGTCGAGCACCACGATGAACAGCGAACCCCCCGTAGCGTCGGCGGGAACGTGACGCAGCGCGTCGCCCTTGGCGCCTCCCGGCCCCTCCCTGCGGATCACCCGCCCGTCGAGTCCGGCATCACGGATCGCGGCCTCCGCGGCGGCTCCGGTGCCGTCGACCGACCGGTCGTCGATGACCACCACCCTGAGTCGGAGGGGCTCGCCCTTCGCCCCGAGGTCCTGGCGCCCGAGGTCGCGGAGCAGGCCGGGGATGTGCGCGACCTCGTCCCGCGCGGGGACCAGGACGGTGATCGGCAACCCACCGCCAGTTGCGGCGCAGGTGGAATCAGCCGTGGCGGGGTCGACGAACGACGAAGGGACGGTCGGCGCGCTTGCCGTCCCAGCGGTGATTGCGCGCCGGGCGGCCCACGAGAGCGCCACCGTTCCCGGCAGGGCGACTCCCAGCGCGGCCGCCGCCACGCGCCGGGTCGACAGGCCACCAATCCACCAGCCTGCCGCCGACCCGCACGCGATGAGCGCGCCGGCCGCCCCACGGCGCCCAAGCTCGGCGGCGACCGGCAGATGCACGCAGCCCCCATCTGGTCGCCGATGCCCAATCGCTGGCCGGCTGGGTGGCAGGCGACCATGTTCGCCCCAGCTGGCGCCCGACTATTATTCGCGAACTGGGTACCCACCACGGGCCCCCCGCGACCGGCCGCCCCTGCACCCGTGGGGGCATTGCCGAGCCATGCCCCGGGAGCCACTTTGCCCGTCCTGACCGTCCTTGGCCTCGCCACCATCGAGATCTGGTTCGCGGTGCCCGCCGGCCTCGCGCTCGGCGTGCCGCCGCCGGTGCTCTGGCTGGCAACGGTTGCCGGATCGCTGCTGAGCGTGACGGTCGTGGCCTACGCCGGCGACGCGCTGCGTTCCTCGCTCGTCCGGCGGCGCGGCGGATCCGTCCTCGCCGGTCGCGGGCGCCTCTACAGGATCTGGGTCCGGTACGGGGTGATCGGCTGGGGGCTGGCTTCGCCGCTCGTCTTCGCCCCTCCGATGGGTACAGCCATCGGTCTCGTGCTCGGGGCGCCACGGCGCCGGCTCGTGGTATGGATGGCGGCCGGAACCATCCTGTGGACCACGATCCTGGTCTGCGGCGGCGTGCTCGGTCTCGACCTCGTCCACCTTAGCCTCAGTTGAAACGTCGCTCCCGGCGGCTCGTCGTGGTCGGCCTCGTTGGCGGACGGACTCGGCCCCACCGCTCGTCGCTCGCCCTCTTGATGGCTTGATCGACGACCGACTCGGCTGGCGCGCGGCGGACTCGCCGTGGCCGCTCGGCGCCACGCACCAGCCCATTGCCGATGCGGCACACGGGTCGTGATGTTGGTTGCGGCGCGCCCGACACCCTCCGGGCCCGTCTGGCACACCGGGATCACGATGACCTCACGGGGGCGGCGCGAGACGCACGGTGACATTGCCCAGGTGACGCTCGACGGGGAGCCGCTGCTGGATGGCGGCCTCGGTCGCCGGGGCTAGGCCGTCGCCCGCCTCCGACAGGAAGAGCGCAACGTCGCCGCTGGTATACCAGGCGACCATCGCCTGCTGGTAGCCTGGCGCGTCTCGACGGCTCACCCGACCCCGGTCCGTGTCGTACCAGACCCCGCTGGGATCAACCACCAGAGGACAGCCGGCGTCCAGGTTGTGCTGCATGGCAGAGGTCAGCACCAGGAGGCTTGGGGCGTCTGCGGTGACGCATCGTGCGGACGAGACGTCCCGCTCGAGGTCGGCCAACGGCAACCGGCTACCCTCCCGGTGAGCCAGCGAGACCGCGGCGAGCACCATGATCAGGGCGAGAACGGCTACGCGCGCCATGATCGGCCGCAGGCCCCGACGCGCCAGCACCCAGGCGACCGCCGCCAGCCCGGTCCCGATGGCGGGCAAGGCGGCCGGCGCCACGAAGCTGGGGTAGTCGTCGTGAAATGACGGCGTTGAGAGGACCACGGCCAACTGCACGATCGCCAGGATCGCCCACGGACGCGTCCAGACGCAGCGCCACGCCGTCACAATCACGAGGGCGATGCCAATCGCCGCAGCCGCGAGCACGAGCGGGTCCGGGACCGGGTGGCGCAAGATCGGCACGCTCTGGAGACCTTCGAGCACACGCAGACGCTGGATCGTGTCGATGCCCTGATCTGGGCGACCGAGCTGGTCGATGAGCGTGTAACGGATCAATGCCTCCGGCGCTGCCACGAGGAACGGCAGGCAGACGAGGCCGAAAGCGATGCCGGCGCCGGCGACGTAGGCTAGGGCCGGTCGCAGCCGGCCCCACCCGTGGCCGCGCGCGCGCACGATGACCCACCAGAGCACCACGACCACGGAGACGCCCTGCCACAGTTGCACGGCCGTGGCCAGGCCCAGGGCGACCCCGATGACCGCCGCCCGCCGCGGACCGAACCGGCCGGGATGCGTCATCACCAGCAAGCCGATGAGCAGAAGGGTTCCCTGCGGCCCGTGGAGGTCCGTGCTCCGCTCGACGATCGCGGTCGTGCTCCACACGGCGTACAGCGCACCGGCGATCAGACCGCCGAGCCGGCTGTAGCGGCCGGCGACGAGCGCGATGAGGATGGCGTTCACGGCGCCGAGCAGCATGATCGAGATCCGTGCGAGGGCGAACGCGCTGGGGTCGCCCGTGAGCGTGCCGATCATCGCCAACGGCGCGAGAGTGAGGACGATCCCGGGCGGGTGCAGCAGCAGGAAGTCGCGGTACGGGACGACGCCGTGTACGAAGGCCGACGCCGCCGCGAAGTACACGCCATCGTCGTAGCCCAGCCGTCCCAGAAGACCACCACCGATCAGGACGGGGACGGCCCGGACGGCAACTGCCGCCGTCGCGATCGCGGCCAGCAACAGGACATCGACGCGGTCGCGCGGGAGGCGCCGTGACCGCATCCCAGCCCATGAGCCGGACCTCGGGTCGCGATGGGAGCCATCGCGGCGAAACGGGATGCGCTCGCCGGCCGTCACCGCAAGCGGCTCGCCGAGGTCCATCTGCGAAGGCTCACAGGCAACTCCCGGGCATTCCGATGGCTGGCAGGCGATGGGTCCGTACGAGGCGACTCTACCAGAACAAGTCGCCCCTGGTCCAAGAGGATATCGTTCGGCTGGATCGTGTTCGGCGCCGATCCCGCTCGCCCGCTGGTTCGCGACCAGGGCGACCGGGGAGCCTCCTCGGTGCCCGACGGTCGGCCAACGTCCGCCCACGAGCGACGACCCCCCAGCCCCGCGGAACCGCGATCGCCCCCGGCCGTCGCCTGCCGGCTCGCGTCCTGGCTGGCGGCCTGGAGGCCCGGCACGAGGCGGACGGATCCGACCCGCTGCCGGACGCCTCACCAACTCCGGTGGTCGAGGGCGCCCCGGCTCCGCGCCGTCCCCATCGACCCCGGGACACCGGCCGGTAGACGGACTGGGTTCCGGAGGGCTACATCCGCGAACGTGGCTCCGCCTTCCTGGCCTCAGGCTCCTCAGCCGGGACGATGCCCTCTGTCGCCGGACCATGGGTCAGCCGGCGCGTTCCAGGGGAACGGCTCAGTGTCCGTCCAGGGACCCAGCACGAACGGCTCGCCCGGCCAGGCCGCCGTCCCCCCGGTGATCGAGAGAGGCGTGCCCGGCTCCGGCAGCACCAGCTCGACCGAGAAGCGGCCATCGCCGTCCTGCGGCAGGCGGAACCCGTCGGACGACAGGCAGACCGGCAGCGTGCCATGGCAGCCGCCAGCGGCCGCGGTACCGTCGGCGAACCCGGACAGGTCCATCACATCCACGACGCGCCCGTCCCGGACTTCGGTGGCGGTGATCGCCGGCGCCACGTCGCCCGTCTCGACGACGATCTCCCATCGGTCACCGGCCTGCTCGCCCACCCCGGCCACGACCAGGCGCCATGCCTTTGCGGCCGTGTCAGCGATGGTGGCACGGATCGTCTGCGGGTCCACCATCTCGATCGTGAGCTCCGGACCGGAACCGGTGCCAGCCACGTTGCCTGCATCCGGCGAGGCGATGACGATGGGCGCGGGCGTCACGACGGGCGCGGGCGTCACGACGGGCGACGCCGCGGGGACGCGGGTCGGGGCGACGGACGAAGGAACGGCCGACGTGGGGGCGGCCGATGCGCCGCACGCGGCGACGACGACGAGGGCGAGCGAGGCAACGAAGACGGGCGCGGTGCGCGTGGACATGGGACCTCGACGGTAGGGGCGCGGGACCCGGCGGCTCCGGGGCAGTCCTGTGACGCTCGAACCGGTCCGGTTGGTGCACCGCACGCGCGGCGATTTCGTACCGGCCGCTGACGCGACCCGGACCGTCAATCCAGCGCCGCGTGCAGCTCGGGGCCGTGGCGGCGCAGCCAGCGGCGCCAGGCCGCGTAGTCCGGGATCCGAGTTTCGAGCAGCGCCCAGAACGTCGGGCCGTGGCCGAACACCCGCAGGTGGCACAGCTCGTGTGCGGCGACCGCCTCGAGGGCCGCGGGCGGCGCCAGGACCAGCCGCCAGCCGAATGAGAGTGCTCCGCGCCGCGAGCAGCTCCCCCATCGGCTGGTCGTGTCCCGGATGGTGACGGACGAGGGCGTGACGCCCAGCACCGGGGCGTGACGGTCGATGGCGTCCAGCAGAGCGGCGCGGGCGCGCTCCCGGAGCCAGGCCTCGAGGATCCGGTCCGTCGGGCGCCGGTCCTGGGCCACCCGCTCCACCAGCAGCTCGTCGCCTTCGTCGCCGCCGATGCGGGAGACGCGCGACGAACGGGTCCGCAGCGGCGCCGCGACCACGCGGATGCGGTGCGGGACACCGCGATACGGGATCACGCGCCCGTCGTCCAGGGCGGGGCGCTCGTCGAGCACCGCCCGCGCGGCGGCCTGCCGCTCGAGGTGGCGGCGGATCCACGGCTCGCGCTCGCGCAGGAAGCCCTCGACCACCCCGTCCGTCCGGCCCCAGCCGCGGGCCGACGGGGGCGGCATCGTCACCACCATGCCTCGCTCCGGGTGGATGGTGACCCGCAGCCGGCAGGCCGCCGGCGATCGACGCAGGGTGTACGGGATGTCGCCGTCGCGCGAGCGCAGGACCGCGGCCTGCACCGTGGCCTGCACCGTGGCGCGCGGGGAACGGATCACGCGTCCCGTCGCAACAGGCGGCCCGGCCGCTCGCCCGTCTCCTCGCCGTCGCGGATGGCCGGACGCCCGGGGGCGCCGTAGCCTTCGACGAGCAGGCCGCCGCGGATCAGGCCGCCGCGGATCAGGCCGCCGCGGATCAGGAGGTCGAAGGGCATGGCGCGATCGTAGCGGGCCGGGTCGCGCTCGAGGGGCCGGAAGGGTACGCTCCGCCTCCGCCGTGGGGCTATAGCTCAGCTGGGAGAGCGTCTGGATGGCATGCAGGCGCCGCTGAGCGTTGTAGCCAACCGCTCCCCGATCACGAGCCGAGTGAGCGGAACCGCGCAACCCATCGTCTGCGGCGGCGAGACGATAACGCCGGTCGACTAGCGCGGCGTGACCGTCGACAGCCCGAGCAGCCTCGCAGCATCGAGCATTCGCTCGTCATAGGTGACGATGGCCTCGAGGTCGTCGCCGACGGCCAGCGCAGTCGCGAGGTGGATGGCGTCGAGCGTCCGGAGCACCTGCGGTTCGAGCGTGCCGGCCGCGTCCAGGATCCGATCGTCGATCCCGATGAGGTCGACCCGGCGGAGGCCTTCCCGGACCGTCGCCAGGACATCCGGCCCCAGGTGGCGGACCGCACGCAATGATTCGGTGCGCAGCAGGGCCGACGACACGCGACGCGCGTCGCGAGAGGCCAGGTACGCCCGCCCGGCCGCGGACTCCGGCTCCTCGACGACCAGCTTGACGAACGCCGAGCTATCGAGGTACAGGGCGCTCAATCCGCCCGGCCCTCCGCCACCAGTCGCGACGGTGCCGTGGCATCCGGTGGGAGCTGGACGAGCACGAGGTCCAGGAGGTCGGCTTCCGCCCGGCGAAGGAGCCCCTCGCGCTCCAGCCGCGCCAGGCCGCTCGACATCGACTTCAGCAGGACGGCGACGGGACGCCCACGGTCGGTGATCTCCACGGTCTCGCCCGCGGCCACCCGACGCAGGATCGCGCTCGCGTCCCGGCGCAGCTCACGAACCCCGACACGTTCCATGTGCGACATGGTAGCACATCGCCCGCCAGGGCGATGAACCCCGCGCCTTGCCGTCCAGTGGCGATGATGGCGCAGGGCGCCCGTGTGTCGTCACGGTTGTCGTCTCTCTGGACGGAGCGGCCAAAGTCATCCGGGGAGTCGATCAGCGGGCGGACCCTCTACGTCGACCGGGTGGGACGAGCGTCGAACCCGAGGCTCGCGTACGCGGGCAGGCGGCGGGCGTGCATGCGCGCGAGGACGGGTACGCGGACGTCGACGTAGTCGTGGACTTCCACCCGCGTCTTGCCGTCGATCGGGCGGAGCACCCGGCCGACGTACTGGACGATGCGACCCTTGAAGGCGATCGGGAACGCCAGGAAGAGCGTGTCGAGCGGCGGGCAGTCGAAGCCCTCGCCGAGGAAGCTGCCGGTGGCGACGAGGATCACGCCACCGCCGGGTCGCACCATCGCCAACTCGTCCATCACGAGACTGCGGGCCTTCTTGCCCATCCCGCCCTGCAGCACGAGCGGTTCCAGGCCGAGGACCTTCAGGCACTCCACGAGTCGCGCGACGTGCGCGGTCCACTGGGAGAGAGCCAGGCAGTTGCGTCCCAGGCGCACCGCGGCGGCGATGTCGGTGCAGATCTGGCGCGTGCGGTCGTCGTCCTCGACCACGCCTCGGAACACGGCCTGGATGGTCGATCCAGCCCCCTCGACCTCGTCGGCCCCGACCGGCAGAGCCAGTTCGAGGACCGGATCGAGGGCGAGTTGCCCCTCGAGGTCGCCCTCCACCAGATCGGCGTACCCGAGGCGATGTCGCCATGGCTCCCTCAACGGGGAGTCGTCCGACTGCCGGCACCGACTGCGTCGTCCTCCCGAGTGCGCATAGAGCGACAAGCGGTCAAGCTGGCAGGTCCTTGGCCAGGGCCGACCATTTCTTCAGCTTGCGTAGCAGGAGCATCCTGCGCGGTCGCGTCCCGGCTGTGCTGGAAAAGCGCTGACGGCACAGGCTCCTGCGGGTCAACAGGATACGGTGCGGATCTGGTCCTGGCGTCACCTCCCCGTCGACGCGCGCAGGACCGCGGCGAGCAGGCGGGTGACCTCGTGCG
>DATCGK010000321.1:0-2000 GCA_036508975.1 Candidatus Limnocylindrales bacterium | reverse complement strand
ACGGCGCGGAATCGAACGAAGGGCCCGCCGGATTCGGGACCGGCCGTGGTCTACTGACGATATCGGGATCGACCCGGGGACCTCGGGATCGTGCCAGAGGCGCCGTTCGGGGCGTCCTGTCAGCGCCCGTTCACCTCCCTGGCCATGCGTTCCCCGTCGTCCTGTGACGGTCCATGGTCGGGATGGCCGTCATGGGCCAAGGCGCCGGAGAGGGGCCAAGTCATGCGGCGCCATTCCGGCGTGACCACCCCGTCATGTCGACATCTCCCCAGGAGGCCGTCGTGCACCAGTCTCTCATCGTCAACCAACGGACCGGGCAACGGATGGGCTTCATCGAGGGCGACGGGAAGGACCCGGTCGCCGCTGTCGGCCGCCCAACCGCCCTGCGGATCGAGTGCTGGAGCCCAGCGAGCGAAGAGCAGGAGCCGAACCACACCCATCCCGAGCAGGTGAGCGGGTTCGAGATCATCTCGGGCGAGCTCGCGTTCTGGGTCGACGGGAAGGAGTTCCGGGCGGGACCGGGCGAGACGGTGACCGTCCCGCCGGCAGTGAACCACCGCTTCTGGAACCCGACCGACACCGAGGCCCACTACGTCGGGACCTTCGAGCCCGCCCTCGATACTCGCCACTTCTTCGAGGTCCTCTTCCGTCTCGCCAACGAGGGGAAGCTCGGCAAGCGCGGCATGCCCAAGCCGCTGCTGATGCCAGTGCTCGTCCGGACCTTCCACCGCGAGATCCGTCCTTCCAGCCCGCCGTGGTTGGTGACGCGCCTCGCCGCGACCGCACTCGCACCGATTGCGGCGCTGCGCGGCTACCGCCGGTTGGAGGACCTCTGACGTTCGGCTCGGCTGTGTCATACCGTTGCCGAGGCCTCGAGAGCCCTAGTCCGACCGTGGTGCCGTGTGGCGCACAATCCGCGCGATGGCGCGGACATCCGTCGGGAGATCGTTCGGCTCACAGACAGGTAATTCGTGAGCTGGCTTCCGTTCGACCCGGCGCTCGCCGCCGGCATCGAGGGTCGCCGCCATGAGCTCTTCCGCCTGGCTGCGCCCGTCTTCCGCGCCCACGGCTATCGCGGCTCGACGATCAAGGCCCTCGCCCACGCCTGCAACCTGAGCCCGGCCGCGCTCTACCACTACTTCCCCTCGAAGGCGGCGTTCGCAACGTTCCTCATCGATGACGAACGGCTCGACTGGGAGTCGACCCGCATCGACCCCGTCATCGACCCGCTCGTCCAGCTCCGACTGACCGTCGATCTCGTGATCGATGTGCTGCCCACCTACCTCCTGGCAATCGATCTGGCGCGTGAGATCGGACGCCCGTTGGTCCAACCCGAGCTCGCCCGGTTCTTCGGTCAGGGAGAGGCCGTCTTCGGGCGTGTCCTCGTCGCGGCCGCGCCGAGTCTCGTGCCAGACGAAGCGCGGGAGCTTGCCCGTCGGGTCCTCGCGATCATCGTCGCGGGCCCGACAATGGGGCTCGCCGCGGACCCCGTTTCCGTCCGTGCAGCGGCGACCGACGTGCTCCGGCTCCACCTTGTCCGCCTCGGCGTAGACGCGGACCGGTTCGACCGCGCGATGGTGACCGGCTAGCCGACGCGCGACCCCGCTCTCTCGGAGTCAAGTCGACGGAGCGACGCCTGGGCTCGGTCCGACACGAGGTTGCCATGGTGGGGGTTGGGCGCCGCCGAACATGTGAGCAGGCACCCGGTCCCTCCGTCTATCCGCGAGTGGGTCTGACGGAGGCGCGTGGTCAGATTCGTGCGGCACAGCAGGTGCCTTCCGCGAACCCCTGCCAACTGGCGCGCCGAAGTTCGAGAGCCCGAGAGAACATGCGACAAGGATGAGGGCAAGCATCGAGGACCGTGCGATTAGCCTGACAGAGTCCTACGGCGGCCGCTTATAGACGATGACGCCGCCGCCGTGATCGTTCGGGTACCTGTGATGCGGCCGGCTGTGTGGCGCCGAGCCTCAAGCTGACGGTCCGACAGCCGCCCGGCGACG